>NZ_ONTA01000082.1:0-5968 GCF_900320625.1 Megasphaera sp. DJF_B143 | reverse complement strand
GTTCGTCGAACCGACTTTTCTATATAAACTCAGCACTAAAGGACCCACGACCGGGGACGGTTTCCATCCTGAATCGCCTGGGATGGTGTCAGATGCAAGGCGGAAGAAGGAGTCATAGCGGCGCTATGGCGACTGATGACAACGAAGCAGATGGCGCCATACCGGGTGAGACAGGGGAAATAAGTCTCCGGCCGTGGGTCCTCTTATACGCCGGTCCCGTCAAACGCCGGGATGAATCCTTCGCTGGCACTGGATTTTTCTTGTACGAATCCATCTTCGATGCCGCTGTCAAAGAGATATTGTTCGGCCTCGTCGTATTCTTCATCCGTGAGGGGTCTGTTGATTTCCGGGTATTCACTGGCCCTGCCGCAGGGGACGTACTGGCGCATGAGGCTGAACAGGACTTGTTCTGGTCCGAAGTGGTCCCGTACCCAATCGATGACGTGCTTTGTATTGTCTACGTGGCCGGGCAGGATGAGATGGCGGATGACGACGCCTTTCTGGAGCATGCCGTCGTCGTCCAGAACATAGGGGCCCGTCTGGTCGTACATGGCGAGGATGGCCCGGGCCGCTACGTCCGGATAGTTCCGGGCTCCGCTGTAGCACTCGGCCATGGCCGGGTCCATGTACTTCAGGTCGGGCAGGTAAATCTGGACTTTTCCCTCGAAGGCCCGGATCGTTTCTACCCGTTCATAGCCGCCGCAGTTGTAGACCACTGGTACGGGCAGTGGCTCTGATAGGCTTTCCAGGATGGCCCGCGTATAGGGCGTGGGGGTTACGAGATTGATATTGTGTGCCCCTTGGGCGATAAGTTCGTGGTAGATGGCCCGGAGCCGGGACACCGTGATGGGGATGCCTTTGCCATCCATGCTGATTTGGGAATTCTGGCAGAAACAGCAGCGCAGGTTGCAGCTGGAAAAAAAGACCGTGCCCGATCCGCGGCTGCCGCTGATACACGGTTCTTCCCAGAAGTGCAGGGCCGCCCGTGCCAGTACCGGCTGGAGCGGACTGTGGCAGTAGCCGGGAAGGTCCGGGCTGATGCCGTCACTTTTTAGCGGCCGGACGACATGGCACTGACGGGGACAGTCCATGCAGGGCTGTGTTGTATTCATGAAAATCACCTCGATTCTACTATATACCAAAAAAAGGACGACCGCAAATGCGATCGTCCTTTTCTATTACCAGACTAGATTAGGCCTGTTTGAAGTCTTTCGGGCAGGTCAGTTCGGCGAAGCGTTTTGCTTTCGGATCCGTAGCGACCAGTTCCTGGAGTTTCTTCAGTCCTTCTTCTTCTACCGACTTGGTAGTCGTGTAGCTGGCCGGAACCGTCTTGGACAGTTCGAAGCACTTTCTGAGAGAACTGATACTTACAATGATGACCAGAATCAGCATGATGGCAGATACGGCGAACAGGAGCATTTCGCCCTTCGGCAGATACAGACCAAACATGTTGAGGAAGTCAGCCCAGAAGATAACGACAGTCAGGAATGCCCACGGAAGACCCGTGACCCATACATAGCGGGCTTTACCCATGCTGCAGATAACAACAGAGGAAATAGCCAGGGTGATGATGGCGAGCAGCTGGTTGGATACACCGAATATCGGCCAAATCGTGGACAAGTTGCCTTGTACGAGGATATAGCCCCATGCGCCGGAGATAGCAGCCGATGCGATGATGGCACCCGGAGTCCAATGGGGATCGCCGAATTTGGTCCATACGCGGCCAACGAGTTCCTGCAGCATGTAACGGCCAACACGTGTGCCGGCATCGATGATTGTCATGATGAACAATGCTTCGAACATGATGCAGAAATGATACCAGTAACTCATGAGAGAATCAAGACCAGGGATGTTGGAGAAGATGAATGCCATGCCGACAGCCAGCGATACAGCACCGCCAGGACGATGGGCAACGTTTTCACCAACCATTGCGTTCAACTGCGGCAGATCGACGACCTGCATGCCGAGAGCATTGAAATGTTCAGCTGTGGAGTTGATAGCAAAGTAATCATTCGGAACGAGGGATGTAGCTGCGATGAGGGCCATCATAGCTACGAAGGATTCGGTCAGCATAGCGCCATAACCGACAGGAACGATGGAGCGTTCATTCATCAGCATCTTCGGAGTTGTACCAGTAGAAATCATGCAATGGAAACCGGAAACAGCACCGCAGGCGATGGTGATGAAGATGTACGGAAGAACAGGGCCAGTGATGACCGGGCCGCCGCCAGCGCAGAACTGGGTGAGGGCCGGCATCTGGATGGTCGGGCCGACGACGATAACGCCGATAGCCAGGGCACCGATAGTACCAATCTTCATGTACGTGGAGAGGTAATCACGCGGAGCCAGGAGCAGCCAAACCGGAAGAGCTGCGGCAACGAAACCGTAGATGATCAGGGCGATATCAATTCCGTGGCGGCTGATGGTGAAAATCGGAGCCAGTGTCGGGGAAGCCTGTACAGCAGGACCAGCGACAACAGCCAGCAACGTCAGGACGACACCGATGACCGTGCCTTCCTTGATCTTGCCAGGACAGAGGAACTGCATGTAAATACCAATGAACAGAGCGATAGGAATCGTCATGCCGATGGTGAATGTGCCCCAGGGGCTGTCATGGAGGGCGTTGGAAATAACAACAGCCATACCAGCCATAGCGAGGATATTCAGGAACAATACGGCAAAGGACGTAGCCAGACCTGTCTTATCACCAATCTGGGCTTTTGCGATTTCAGCGATGGATTTACCATCGTAGCGCATGGAGCAGAAGAGGATAACACAGTCATGGACAGCACCGGCGAGAACACCACCGATGAGGATCCACAAGGCACCGGGCAGATAGCCGAACTGGGCAGCAATGACCGGGCCTACGAGCGGGCCAGCACCAGCGATAGCAGCGAAGTGATGACCAAATACGACGTACTTATTCGTCGGTACATAGTCATGACCATCTTCGAAACGGAAGGCCGGTGTGACATTGTACTGGTTGACCGTCAGGACCTTGGCACCGATGAAAGCACCGTAGAAACGGTAAGCCAGTATGAACACTAATGCAGAAATAATAACAACAAACAAACCGTTCATACAAAAAAACCTCCTTCTTAAATTTTAGTAGCACCATCCTCTGCGGAAAGATAATGAATGAGAGGACCCGCAAAGGACATACCCTGTATCACGCCTTAACTATAAGTCTTTACGACAAAAAATTCAAGAGCCTTTCTTCCTTCAGTGGACAAAAGGATAAATAGGCAATCTTTAAATGATAAAGATTTATGCTATAACGGCACGACATGATTTACTTTTGCCGTGTTTTTACAACAATCTTTACATGTAATATGATATTCGGTACTGTTATTTATTACAAATCTGTATAGAAAAAGTGCCGTATGACGTTACACCTATACGTTGGAAATACAGAAAATAGCAAAATTATATAATGAAATATTTTATATATATAATAAAAAATAAAAGTATAACGTTTTATCTTATTAAAACATTTTGATAATGAGAACTTAGGATACACTGCCTCTGAAAAATTTAAAACAACGAATAGTCGTGAAAAAGGCTTTCTTTTTACGACCGCCATTCCTGTGATATACTATAGATACTACGCAAAGGAGGAAACGACATGGATGCGGAATTTCAGCAATTTATTTCAATGATAGAACCAGTGGACGGGGATTTTGCCCGTTCCTATGAAGAAAAACTGGCTGCCTCCGGTCAGGCCGATACGGTTTTGTGTCACCTGGCTGGACGGCTGGCGGCCATACGGGGCAGTGAACGCCATGACCTGTTGAAAAAGGCCGTCATCATTTTTGCGGCCGATCACGCCGTCGATGGCGGTAAAAACGAATCGCAGGGCAAAAACAGCAAGGCCGACGCCCTGGAAATCGCCAGCGGCCGCGGCCCCATCAACAAAGTCGCCCATAAAGTAGGGGCCGGCGTCCTGCTCCTCGACATGGGGCTTCAGGAAGACATACCCGAATCGCCAGGCGTCCAGGTCCTGAAAGTCATGGCCGGGAGCCACTACTATGGAAATGGCCCGGCCATGGCGGAAGACGAAATGCTCGATGCCCTGTACAGCGGCATCCAGATTGGCCAGAACCTGGCCGATGAAGGCTATACGGCCATCGGCATAGGCAGCCTGGGAGAACGGTCCATCCTGACGGCCTTTATCCTGACGGCGGCCTTTTACCGCTCCCAGATGCCGGACCTTGCCGGTTCACTGAAAGAAAAGAATCAGATGAAAATGCTCGGCGCGGTGCTGCGTACTCATGGACTGGACTGTACCCGGCCGCTCGAATTGCTGCAGAAAGCCGGCGCGCCCGATGTCGCCGCCATGGTGGGATGCATCTTGTCGGCCGCACACCGCCACGTCGCGCTGGTCTTTGACAACGCCGTCACCGGGGCGGCCGTCCTGATAGCACAGGCTCTGCAGCCAGCCGTCATGGGATACGTATTTCCTTCGGCGGCCTATGCCGAACCGGTACACCGGATGCAGATGGAATACCTGCACCTGAACCCCGTCGTCAGCGATCCCGGAAAAGACGACCAGGCCATGGGATCGGTTCTGGGCCTCTCCGTCCTCGACGCGGCCGTGGAATCGATGAAAGAAGACTAAAAAAGCCCGATGCCCCCTATGGGGATAGGCATGGAAAACATTCGTGAGTATACTACTATATATAGATATATAAAAAAAGAGGTGCTATACGTATATGAAAACATTGTATCTTGACTGTTTTTCCGGTATCAGTGGCAATATGTTCATCGGCATGCTGATTCAGGCAGGCGTTCCCTTTGAAGAATTTCAAAAAGCCATGGCCCAGCTGGGACTGGACGGCTATTCCCTGATCTGCCAGCCGGTCAACAAACTGGGGATCCAGTCCGTGTATTATAACGTCCTCCTCGACTCGGAACAGGACCATCACCACCATCATGACCATGAAGAAGGTCATCATCACGACCACGGCCACGAAGAAGGCCACGGCCACGGTCACCACGACCATCACAATCACGGCCAGACCGTGAAGACGGCAGCTTCCCTCATCGATGCCACGGGCCATCATCACCATCATCAGCACCGGGGACTGGCCGATATCACGGCCATCATCGAAGCCTCGCCGTTTACGGAAGAAATCAAACAAAAGAGCCTGGCCGTATTCCAGGCCCTGGCCGAAGCGGAAGCCAAAGTACACGGCGTACCCGTCAGCGATATCCATTTCCATGAAGTCGGCGCCATCGACTGCATCCTCGATATCGTAGGGACCATCTGGGCCCTCGACTACCTGCATATCGAACAAATCGGCACATCGGCCCTCCACGTGGGGAGCGGATTCGTCCGCTGTGCCCATGGCATCATGCCCGTACCGGCACCGGCAACGGCAGAACTCCTGGCAGGACTGCCCTATTACTCGACCGATATCGATGGCGAACTCGTTACCCCGACAGGAGCCGCCCTGGTCAAGACACTGGCCTCCTATGCCGGCCCGCGTCCGGAAGAACTGATCCATGAAACCACGGCTTACGGGGCAGGCACCAAAGACCTGGCTATCCCCAACGTCCTGCGCGGCTTCATCGGCGAATGCAAGAAGTTCTGAGACTGGCAGGGATTAAAAGCCAGAGCCAGACAGTATGGTCTCACCTATTCCTGTGATAGGAAGGCGATTGAACGGAATACCAAACGGAAAAACCTGTTGCACCCAGAGTGCGGCAGGTTTTTTTGCATCCTGCAGGGAAGACGCGGTAATTTTTATTATTAATACTAATATGCTGATTCATGTTATAATATCATTATACAATAAATTCATAAGCAGTTATCGGATAAGTTATACGAGGAAAAATAGATGAGAAAATATATTGGGCATACTAGCGAAGAGGGACGACAACAACTGCTGATAGATCATCTGAAAGGAACGAGCCTTTTGGCAGAACGATTTGCCAGCGTGTTTGATGCGCCTGAATGGGGAAAAAT
>NZ_ONTA01000184.1:0-9877 GCF_900320625.1 Megasphaera sp. DJF_B143 | reverse complement strand
ATCTGGCCCTCCAGACGGATACAGTCAGCCTGTATCAGCATTTCCAGGCCAATACAGATGCCTTCCACGCAGAATAAGACTATAGGTGCACACATATAAAAATGGGACTGTCTTCATGAGCTGACCCCCAATTGTTAGACCTAACATCTAACGATTGGGGGTCAGCTCATAACTGAGTCCCTTTTTTAGAAGAGGCTATTATGTTATAGCCCCAAGGTCTAA
This sequence comes from Megasphaera sp. DJF_B143, assembly GCF_900320625.1. Lineage (NCBI taxonomy): Bacteria > Bacillati > Bacillota > Negativicutes > Veillonellales > Veillonellaceae > Megasphaera > Megasphaera sp. DJF_B143. The sequence continues at coordinate 9,655 of NZ_ONTA01000184.1, read as the reverse complement.
CTTTTTGGGGTCACATCATCGGGCAGTCCCATTTTTTTATATAGTGGTTTGCCGGTGTGATACCGGTGACGTCCTTCTCCAGATTAGGCAATCTATGGTATGATAGGATAGTACAGGAGAGGAGGATGGCTGTGAATATGATGCAGATGGGGATGCTGGTCGTCGTGGCTTTTGTCATTTTTGTCATACTGGCATCCATGGGCGTGATACATTAATATGCTAGGCAAATGAAAGAATAAAGGGTAGATAATTGGCGGAAATCGGGTATAATTTACCTATACCTATGGTGGTAACAATTATCGGTAAGGGGGATTTTGTATGGCAACTTTGGTGAGTGCGCAGAATACGTGGATGCTCATGACGATTATGTGTGGAGCCGTAGCGGTTTCCATCTATCTGGAACAAAAATATACCTGGGCTTCCCGGATTTCCGGTGCCGTCATCGCGCTGGTCATGGCCTTGGTTCTGGTTAATACGGGGATTATTCCTACGAGTGCGCCCCTTTATGACGATGTCGTCTGGGGCTATGCTGTGCCACTGGCTATCCCGCTCCTTCTGCTGCAGGCAAATCTGCAGAAAATATGGAGGGAAACGGGACGGCTGCTCTTTATTTTTTTGATCGGGTCTGTCGGTACGGTCTGTGGAGCCGTCCTGGGAACCTGGCTGTTGGGGCCGTTCGTACCGGGACTCCCCAAAGTCGCGGCCATGATGACCGGTTCGTATATTGGCGGCGGCGTGAATTTTACGGCCCTGGCCGATGCATTCAAGGCTGGCGGTACTCTCGTTTCTTCGGCGACAGTTGCCGATAATCTCAATATGGCAGTCTATTTCCTGGTACTGCTGGCTATTGCCGGCAATGCCTTTTTCCGCCGGGGCTATACACATCCCCATATTGATGCCGTATTGCAGAACGGCGTATCGGAAGAAGGAAAGACGCTGGCTGCGGCCTACTGGGGGAGAAAAGATATTTCCCTCAAGGATATTGCCATTGATCTGGCCTACGCAGTCATTGTCGTAACGATTTCCAAACTGATTGCGGCAGGACTGGCCGGTATCATTCCAAAGGGAAACTGGTTCCTCGATATGTGCAATACCTTCTTTGGCAGTCAGTATGTGTGGATTACGGTCATTTCCATGGTGTATGCGACGTTTTTTGCCAAAAAGGCAGCTACTATGCATGGCGCTCAGGAAGTGGGTACTTATTTCATCTATCTCTTTTTCTTTGTTATCGGTGTGCCCGCATCGATTATGGAAATCCTGCGTAATGCACCGCTGTTGTTTGTCTTCTGTTTCCTCATGGTTGTCATCAATATGGCTTTCTGCTTTATCGGTGGCAAATTGTTCCATTTCGATCTGGAAGATATCATTCTGGCATCCAATGCCAATATCGGCGGGCCGACGACGGCTGCCGGTATGGCTATTTCCCAGGGGTGGACCCGGCTGGTCGGTCCTTCCATGCTGGTAGGTACCTTCGGCTACGTCATTGGCACCTACCTGGGTATTATCGTCGGCAGTTTGCTGGGAGCCTGATTACGAAAAATTTGTTAAAACGGAGTTGTACTAAGATGAACGTCAGTTTATTTTCGTACGGCTCCGTTTTTGTTATATGAGATTGACAAAAATGAACACTTTTTCTTGCTCATGAGGTATAATAAACATATATACAGTGAATAAGGAGGCGCGGATTCATGAATATTGAACGATATCGTGTCAAAGAAGGTGAAAAGGTAGACCTCAGCCAGTATGCCACGGCGTGTGACGTAGACATTGACAAGAAAAAGGTAAAAAAAGAGTGGATGCCCCGCGTGATGGAAGAACTGAACGGATGGCAGGAAAAGCTGTATGCCGATAACCATTATGGAGTCCTCATTGTATTGCAGGCTATGGATGCGGCAGGAAAAGATGGTACGGTCAAACATGTCTTTGCCCAGCTGGATCCGGCAGGTGTACATGTGACCAGTTTCAAACAGCCCAGTGCCGAAGAAAAAGATCACGACTATATGTGGCGGATTAATAAAGCCCTGCCCAGCCGCGGTGAAATAGGTATATTTAATCGTTCCCACTATGAAGATGTCGTCGTGACTCATATCCACAACCTGATCAAGAGTGACGGCATGCCGGAAAAATTGATTGGCAAGGATATATGGGAACGCCGCTACCGCCAGATTAGGGACTGGGAACGGTATTTGGCGGAAAATGGATTTCCTATGGTCAAGATTTTCCTTCACGTGTCCAAGGATGAACAGAAAAAACGCCTCATAGACCGGATCGTGACTAAACAGAAGAACTGGAAATTTTCCATGTCCGATATCAACGAACGGAAATATTGGAACCGCTACCAGAAAATATACGGGGAAGTCCTGGGTGCAACATCGACTAAGTATGCGCCGTGGTATATTGTACCGGCTGATGATAAATGGTATACCCGGTACGTTGTAGCTCAGATTGTCCTGGAAAAGCTGCGGGCTATCAAACCGGATTTTCCCAAACTGGCGCCGGATGTGGAAAAACAGCTGGCACAATTCCGCATGCTGCTCAAGGAAGTCAACCTGGACGATCTTAAAAATATCAAGACTATTATTGAAAAGAAATAAAATAGTAGTCATGACAGAAATACGAAATAATCATGTATACAAGATGTTTTTCTCATGAGTAAAGCGTTTGACCTTGACTTATTTTTCACAAATTTCGTATAATAAAAAAGAACAAAACTTCTTTATTTATCTTAATAAATTTATGGGTAACAGGAACCTGATACCGCTGGACAGGGATGCATCGGCGGATTTATCCGGCATGACCGGACGGGTTTTTGCATAAGGAGGTAACAACAGATATGTACAAACTTTCACAAATTGCAGAAGAGTACCAAAAGAAACTCGTGACGCCGCAGGAAGCGGCAGCTGTCGTCAAAAGCGGAGACCGTGTATCGTACGGCCTTGGCTGTTCGGCACCGTATGATACGGATAAAGCGCTGGCCGACCATATCAATAAGGATGGCTTGAAAGATGTGGAAATCATCGATGCGACGCTGATTCAGGATCATCCGTTCTTTACCTATACGGAAACGGAATCCAACGATCAGGTCCGTTTCGTATCGGGCCATTTCAATGGATTCGACCGCAAGATGAATAAAGCCGGCCGCTGCTGGTTCATGCCGCTCCTCTTTAATGAACTGCCGAAATACTGGAGCCATAAAAAAGTGGATGTCGCCATTTTCCAGGTACATCCGATGGATAAATGGGGCAACTTCAATCTGGGGCCTCAGGTAGCCGATTTAAGGGGCATTCTCAAATCGGCGGATAAGGTCATCGTAGAAGTCAATCAGAAAATGCCGAAGGCGCTGGGCTATGAAACGGAACTGAATATTGCCGATGTCGATTTCATCGTCGAAGGGTCCAACCCGGATATGCCGATTGTCCCGAATAAACCGTCGACCCCGGTCGATGATAAAATTGCCAGCTTCGTCGTACCGATGATCAAAGATGGCAGTACGCTGCAGCTCGGTATCGGCGGGATTCCGTCCGCTATTGGCCATAAACTGGCAGAATCGGATGTCAAAGACCTGAGCGGTCATACGGAAATGCTGGTAGATCCCTATGTCGAATTGTACGAAGCCGGGAAAATTACCGGTAAAAAGAATCGCGACAGAGGTAAAATCATGTATACCTTCGCCGGTGGCACACAGCGTCTGTATGATTTTATCGATGACAACCAGATCGTGTTCAATGCACCGGTCAACTATGTCAACAATATCAATGTCGTTGCCAGCATTGACAACTTTGTTTCTATCAACAGCTGCATCAACCTTGACCTTTATGGTCAGGTCTGCGCCGAATCGGCAGGTTACCGCCATATCAGTGGTACCGGCGGTGCGCTGGACTTCGCACAGGGAGCCTATCTTTCCGAAGGTGGCCAGGGCTTCATCTGCGTCCATTCGACGCGTAAACTGAAAGATGGCAGTCTGGAATCGCTGATCCGCCCGACTCTGACTCCGGGATCTGTCGTCACGACACCGCGTTCGGCCGTTCACTACATCGTTACCGAATACGGCGTAGCCCTCCTCAAAGGCCAGTCCACATGGCAGCGGGCAGAAGCGCTGATTAATATTGCTCATCCTGATTTCCGGGAAGAACTCATTAAAGAAGCAGAAAAAATGGGCATCTGGACGAAGACGAGCAAGACAGAATACTGATCCTGATACGGATATTTGCATAAAGACGGGGCCGCATCCCATGGGTATACACTCATGGGATGCGGCCCCGCTTTTTGTTTCTCTTTTATTTCAGTACGGCACCCGTATTGGCCGATGTGACCAGCCGGGCATAACGGGACAGGTAGCCTGTTTTGACTTTCGGTTCCGGTTGTTTCCAGGCCGCTTTGCGGGCGGCCAGTTCTTCATCGCTGACGCAGAGTTCCAGCTTGCGTTGTGGGATGTCGATGGAAATGATATCCCCGTCGTGGATGAGGGCGATAGGGCCGCCTTCCATGGCTTCCGGTGAAATATGGCCGATGCAGGCTCCGCGACTGGCACCGCTGAAACGGCCGTCTGTCAGAAGGGCGACTTTAAGCCCCATGCCGGTGATGACGGCTGTCGGGTTGAGCATTTCTCTCATGCCCGGCCCGCCCTTAGGCCCTTCATAGCGGATGACGACCACATCTCCTTCGTGGATTTTACCGCCGATGATGGCTTCGATGGCATCTTCTTCGGCATCAAAACAGCGTGCCGTTCCTTTGTAGACGAGGAGATCCCGGACTACGGCGCTTTCCTTGATGACCGAGCCGTCGGGAGCCAGATTACCCGTCAGGATAGCGATGCCGCCTTTATGCATATAGGCGTTTTCCACACCGTGGATGACTTCATGGTTCAGGATTTCTGCATGTTCGATGCGGCTGGCAATGGTGCCGGTGACCGTCTGCGCTCCCGTATGGATGAGTCCCAGTTTGGTCAGTTCCTTCATGACGGCGCTGATACCGCCGGCTTCATCCAGGTCCTGCATATGGTACGTACCGCCCGGGCTCATCTTCGTGATATAAGCTGATTTACGGCTGATTTCATCGAACACGCGGAGCGGCAGGTCTACACCCGCTTCGTGGGCGATGGCGGGCAGGTGGAGCGCCGTGTTGGTCGAACCGCCAATGGCCATATCGACGGCAATGGCATTTTCAAAAGCTTCGCGGGTCATAATGTCGCGGGGGCGTATATCGCGGCGCACGAGATCCATGATGACTTCGCCGGCTTTTTTGGCCAGCATGCGGCGCCGTCCGAAATAGGCAGCCGGAATCGTGCCGTTGCCGGGAAGACCCATGCCCAGTACTTCTGTAAGGCAGTTCATGGTATTGGCTGTGAACAGACCGGCACAGGAGCCACAACCCGGGCAGGCCCGTTCTTCCATGTCTTCCAGCTCGTCTGGCGTAATCTGGCCCGATTCCACTTTACCGGCGGCTTCGAACATGGTGCTGACGCTGATATCGCGTCCCTGGTAACGGCCAGCCAGCATAGGTCCTCCGCTGACGACGACGGCAGGAATATTCAGGCGGCCGGCAGCCATGAGCATAGCCGGTACGATTTTATCGCAGTTGGGAATGAGGACCAATCCGTCGAAGGCGTGAGCGGTGGCTACGGCTTCGATGGAATCACAAATCAGTTCACGGCTGGATAGGGAAAATTTCATGCCGTCATGGCCCATGGCGATGCCATCACAGACGCCGATGGCGGGAAATTCAATCGGCGTGCCTCCGGCCGCGGCTACGCCGAGTTTGACGGCCTGGGCGATTTCCCGGAGATGGATATGGCCGGGGATGATTTCGTTAAACGCGTTAACGACGCCGATCAGCGGTTTGGACAAGTCTTCATTGGAATAGCCCATGGCATGGAATAACGTACGATGAGCCGTACGGGTACTGCCTTTTTTTACGATATCACTACGCATAAGGTACCTCCTTTATGAGTATATGCATTATATCTAATATATGATAGTCAGGCATTGCGTGTCGCAGCCTGTTTTAGTCCTTGCTGTCCCAGATACCAGGTGACGAACTGATGGGCGATGCGGCCGTTGCGTCCGGAATGCTCGTGCTCCCAGCGTACGCCGAGAATCCGCAGTGTTTCTTTATCGAGAGAAATGCCGGATTTTTCCAGTTCATGGCCAATCATAGCCAGATATTCGTCCTGGGTGGGCTGGGTATAATGCAGGATGAGGCCGAACCGGTCTGACAGGGAGATAGATTCGTTGGCACTGTCCTGCATGTAGATATCATCGATCTGGTCGCTGCGGTCCTGCCAGGATTCCCGCAGGAGATGGCGGCGGTTGCTGGTCGCGTAAATGAGGACATTGTCCGGCTGGGGTGTCACACCGCCGTCGATGACCGATTTCAGGTATTTGTACTCCGTTTCCCCTTCGTCAAAGGACAAGTCGTCGAAAAAGAGGATGAATTTCAGATTTTTACTGGCACATAACCGTTCCATAACGGCTGACAGCTGCGATAACTGGCCACGGGCAATTTGTACCAGGCGCAGTCCACTGTCCCGGTAACGGCTTACCAGTGCTTTGACGGCGGTCGATTTGCCTGTGCCGCGTGCCCCTGCAAGGAGTACGTTGTTGGCCCGGTGACCGGCGATAAATGCCTGTGTGTTGGCCAGCAGCTTTTCTTTCTGCCGCTGGTAGGCAATGAGGTCGTCCCAGTCATATACGGGAAAATCGCGGATTCCCGTAAGGCGGCCTGATGAAGAAAGGCGGAATGCCGTAAACCGGGCCAGAGAACCACTGCCATGGGTCTTATAATGGTCTAACAGTATCTGTGCTGCCCATCCGGGAGATTCTGCCTGTATGAGTGCTTTCATCAGATCATCCCGTTCATGAGAGCGGATTGGGACAGCCGGCACATAGGAAGACAGAAAGTCACGACCGGTGAGTTCCCGTGTATCGATGCGCAGCCAGGGCAGTAATACAGCCATATCCGAGGCCAGGGCCGCCATGAGGCCGGGGCCGTACGTACCATTCTGTTCCAGCGTCCGCGAGGCCGTATTGTCGCCCCAGATGAGCTGATAGGTCAGATAGGCTGGCAGCAGGTTTCCTGAAAGTCCCAGTTGTTCAGCTTTTTCAATGAGCTGGGCAGCCAGACGGGATTGCAGGCTCTCTGATTCCGGGGATTGCTGCAGGGACTGCAGTGTCTGGATGAGAGAATCTGTCAGCAGGTCACGACAGACGAGGAGCTGTTGCAAATCGGGACAAATCATAATGTCTCCTTCCTACGTTTCCATATGCTTGACCGCATCTTTTCCGCGTGACAGGCTGATAGAACCAGTGCGGGCGATTTCCAGTATTTCATAATACTGCAGCATATTCAGCATGGCATCGATATGATCCTCCCGGCCGGCGAGACGGAAAATCAGGGATTGTTTGTCCACGTCTACGATTTTGGCATGGAACAGTTCCGCCAGATTACTCAGTTCAATCCGGTCTTTCGCCGTGATGTACCGGATTTTAATCAGGGCCAGGTCATAGCTGACGAATGGCTTGTCATCGAGAATGACGATTGTGATGACATTGATTAGTTTGGCCAGCTGGTTGACGGCCTGATCCAGTTCCCAGTGATCTTTTACTTCTACGATGATATTGATGCGCGTAATATCGGCGTCTTCGGTATAGCCGGCATTGATAGCTTCGATGTTGATGCCACGGCGGCTGATGAGGCCGGCGACATGGGTCAGGACGCCAGGTTTATTATCTACGAGCAGAGCCAGATGTTGTCTCATGTACGGCTGCCTCCTTCCAGAATCATTTCGTTCAGACGTTTACCGCCGGGTACCATGGGATAGACGTTTTCATCGGCGGGGATGCGGACTTCCAGAAGAGCCGGTCCCGGAACGGACAGGAATTTTTCTATGGCTTCATCCAACGTATCCGGCGTTGTGGCCGTAAAGCCGGGAACTCCCATGGCTTCTGAAATAGCGGGAATGCGGTTTCCTTTTTTCAGGAGAGATGCTGCGTAGCGGCGGTGATAAAACATGCGCTGCCACTGGTTTACCATGCCTAGGACACTGTTGCAGAGAACGACGGTCTTGACAGCAATGCCGTTATCGGCCAGCGTGGCAAATTCCTGACAATTCATCATGATGCTGCCATCGCCGCTCAACAGGAGAACCGTCTGCCCGGGACAGGCGAGTTTGGCTCCCATGGCAGCCGGGAGTCCGTATCCCATCGTTCCCAGCCCGCCGGAAGTAATGAAATGGCGGGGCTTTTCCGTGTCGTAAAACTGGGCGGCCCACATCTGGTGCTGGCCTACGTCAGTGACGACAATGGTATCATCATCCAGACGCTGGTTCAGTTTTTTAATCAGCACTTCTGGGGAAATTTGATTTTCCAGATGTCGGCAGGCAAATGGATGATCTTTCTTCATTGCCAGAACGTGATTGCGCCATTCCTGATATTGTTTTTTGTACGGTGTCCGCCCTTGTTGCACCTGATTGGCCAGCAGTGGCAGGGACCAGCGGAGATCGCCGCCGACACTAATATCAGCGTGGACGATTTTATTGATTTCCACCTTATCGATATCGAAATGGACAATCCGGGCATTTGGCGCAAAATTTTCGGCATCGCCGGTCACGCGGTCGTCGAAACGGCTGCCGATGGCCAGCAGCAGGTCGCATTCCATGACGGCCATGTTAGCTGCATATGATCCGTGCATACCGACCATTCCCAGGTGATTGGCATAGCTGTCTGGTACGGCTCCTTTGCCCATCAGCGTCGTGATGACCGGAATCTGCGTTTTTTCTACAAAGGAACGCAGATAGCCGGACGTATTGGAAAGGATGACGCCACCACCGGCCAGAAGCAGCGGCTTGTGTGCGGCAGCCAGTGCTTCTACGGCCTGGGTGACATGGTCTTCCTGACCGATATAGCGGCCGCTGTACCCCCGCAGATGGACCGTTTTAGGATATTTGAAATTCAGTGTAGCATCGAATACATCTTTAGCGATATCGATCAGGACAGGACCAGGCCGGCCCGTCGAGGCGATGTAAAAGGCTTCTTTCAGGATATGAGGCAATTCTTCCACGTCTTTTATCAAGTAATTATGCTTGGTAATCGGCGTCGTTATGCCGGAAATGTCGGCTTCCTGGAAGGAATCACGGCCAATCAGGCTGGTGGTGACCTGACCACTGATGATGACCAGCGGAACGGAATCCATGTTGGCTGTCGCAATGCCCGTAACCATGTTGCAGACACCGGGACCAGAAGTAGCAAAGCAGACTCCTGTTTTTCCCGTCGCCCGGGCATAGCCATCGGCTGCATGGATAGCACCTTGTTCATGACCGGTAAGAATATGTGGAAATTCTGCCTTATATAATTCATCGTATAACGTCAGTACGGTGCCGCCGGGATAACCGAATACGACAGACACGCCTTCTTTTTTCAGGCATTCGATAATTGCCTGTGCACCATTGATGTTCATTGCCCCATCCCCTCTTTCGTATTATTCTGGTTTTTCTTCGTTCAGCCAGGACATCATCTTGCGCAGTTTGGCACCGACTTCTTCAATCGGATGTTCGGCGTGCTGACGGCGCATAGCCAGGAAATGGGCCCGGCCGGCAGCCTTGTTTTCCAGGAGCCAGTCTTTGGCAAAGGTCCCGTCCTGGATATCGTGCAGTACGTCT
>NZ_ONTA01000242.1:0-2782 GCF_900320625.1 Megasphaera sp. DJF_B143 | reverse complement strand
CCGCCGACGACGATATGCCCCTGTGTTTTGGATGTCAGTCCCGATATAAGACGTAAAAGCGTACTTTTGCCACAACCGCTCTTGCCGACGAGAGCCACGCTTTCCCCAGCCTGTACAGTCAGATTGATATCCTGCAATACGAGATGGGAACCATATGCTTTAGTAAGATGATGCAGATTGATTTCATATCCGTTCATGATTCGGACCTCCTCATATTAGTGTTCCAGCGGAGCAGACGCCTGGTAAGCCGCACGGCCAGCCAGTCTGATATAGTGCCCAGCAGGGCGTAGACAATCATGCTCAGGACGACAACGTCCATCATCATAAATTCGCGGGCATTTGTCGCCATGAATCCAATGCCGGACTGGGCTGCTACGGTTTCAGCGACAATCAGGATCAGCCAGGTCCCACCGATAGACTGGCGCAGACCAATCATAATAGACGAGACCGCTCCAGGGAAAATAATGTGCCGGAATAGTTCCCATGGCGTCAGCCCGTATACTTTGCCCATTTCCAGTAATTCCGGGTCTATGGAGCGGATACCATGAAACGTATTGAGGTAGACCGGGAAAAACGTGCTCAGGGCAATGAGGACGACTTTCGCCGTTTCACCCAGTCCGAACCAGATAAGTATCAGCGGCAGAATAGCCAGACGTGGCACGCTTTTTATCATCTGGATTGGCGTATTCAGAATGGTATCGAAAAGCCGGAACTGTCCTGTCAGTGTCCCCAATACCAATCCGATGGTTCCTCCCGCTGCCAGGCCGGCTCCAGCGCGAAGCAGGCTGATCTGTATATTGGCAGCCAATGTCCCATCAGCAATGAGAGATGCTGTCGTCTGTATCAATTCCGATGGTCTGGGAAATAAATGATTCAGCTGATTAGTCATGGAAAGGTATATCCAGATTCCTATCAGAAGTGCTGGGACGGACCACATAAGAATAAGGGTTTTCAACCAGTTTCGGACTTTTATGGTATTCATTCTTTTTTTGTTATTTTCGCATGCTTGCCTTTTCAGTACTACTTCCTGTACTGTTCTTACTGCCATACGGCATACCTCCTTTATTCATACACATGAAATTTTGAAATAGCTTCCGTCAATGAGTCATCAAATAAACCAGCTGCTTCAACAGGCTTGTTCAACAGACCCATTTTTATAAAGGAATTGATAATATCTTGTTCAGATTGAATTGTTTTTTCATCAAGAGGGGCTATTCTCCCTTTGCGCTGTGCTTCCTGCTCTTCAAATTGTTTTTGATATTCATCAGTCTTCTGATTCGTTTCTTTGGCATAAAAAGCCGCCCATTCCTTCGGATGCTGACGTATCCATTCATCGGCTTCATTGATCCGTTCCAGATAATCGATGAGAGCCGCTTTTTTCTTGGAATCCGCCAGGGCAGCGGGAGCAGCATACCAATAATAGTCGCCGGAAAGAATGCTTTCTGCTGAAGCCAGCGTAACGGCGCCTTTATTTTTGGCCTGAATAATACTATTTCCATATCCGGCATAGGCATCGACATCACCAGTGAGTACGGCCGACAGACCGTCTGATGTAGACATAGGCAGTGCTTCGATATCGTTCCAGGAAAGGCCGGCTTCTTCCAGCATTTTAAACAGGAAATACTGGGCTGTCGTAGATTTGACATAGGCTACTTTTTTCCCTTTCAGGTCGGCGACCGTATGGATAGATGCTTTGCTTTTTGGGCCCGTAATCAGTTCCTGATCCAAAGTTGATCCTTTTCGTATAGCGACGATTTTGAAATTCCCGCCATTATTGCTTAGTGAAGCAAAGATAGGTGGTATCTGACTGCCACAGCCTGCATCCAGCTGGCCTGCAGCCATGGCTTCCAATACCAGATTTCCACCGCGGAGATTGTTGAAATGAACCGTATAGGGCGTATCATCAAGACCGGCGGCCTGCAATACTCCCTGGGCGTTTTGAATTCCTGCCGCGCCGATATCCAGTGTCACTCCCGACAAATCACCCTCATAGGGATTAGAAGCATGGAAAGAGGCTTTTTCGCTTTTTGCCGTACCTGTACCGCCACAGCCTGCCAGTCCCAGAATAAGAAAACAGATTACAACAAGCAGAATAGATATTTTTTTCATAACATTTCCCCCTTTGGCAATAAAAAAAGCTGAATACACCCGGTACGCCTGCCTTGATGGCATACGTACCAGATGATTCAGCCTTCAGCTTTTCTGATCAGCTTTTTCTCCGTCCGTTCAATACGGACAATTTCATGTTTTTTGATGACGACGACTAGTTTCCCGTATTGCAGATTCCCCAGTGATGAGCGGATCTGTTGTTCTATCCCTTTCCGGTCCGGTGGTTTCCGGCAAATTCCTTGTCCCTGACAAAGGACGATGCGTTCATTGCGCTCCAACTGAATCAGCCGGGAATCCTGGATGACCAGGGCAATCTCTCCGGAACAGGTCTGTTGTATTAAATCCAGCGCATAGGTCAGTGCATTTCCCTGATTCGATGCTCCCCCTCTGTTTTTCATGTATCCCTCCTAAAAAAAAAAATCAGCATCCTGAAAGATGCTGCTCCCCTAGCCAGTCTCATCTTCCAGGTTTAATCCTGCTGGAATTGGCACCTTACCTTCCGGCAGGTTGCCGCAGCTTCACCGGGCCAGTCCCTCCGCTGCTCTTGATGACGCGCATTCTGTTGTTTCAGATCCGCGCTATGAATTTGTACACATACAGTCTATTCTGTTCATATCCGGTACCTCCTGATTCGTCAGTTTTTAATGTATACCGAAATAATACACTATATTCT
>NZ_ONTA01000040.1:0-2694 GCF_900320625.1 Megasphaera sp. DJF_B143 | reverse complement strand
TTCCCTTCTGCAGGGTCTTACGCTTATTGGTGATCTTGCCGGCCTTATACAGGTCGAGATAGCCATCGCTCATGAGTTCTGTATGCATGCCCAGGTCCCTGAGGTCTGACCCGGCAATGAGCGACCCCAGGGCATTGGGCATACCGCCGATGCCGAGTTGCAGTGTGTCTCCATCGTGGATGAAGGGAAAAATCTGGGCGGCAATCTGCTTATCCAGTTCACTGGCTTCCCGGCTTGGGGCTTCGCTCAGAGGCTGATCATTTTCAACGACAGCATCGACGTCGCGGATATTGATGTGATCATCGGCCATACCGTATATAAAAGGCATATGGGGATTGACTTCCAGGATAATCCGGTCAGCCGCATCGAGCATTTCCTGCATACAGCAGTTAGTCAGGCCATAGCTGAAATTGCCATAGCGGTCCATGGGCGATACGGTCACCATGGCCACGTTGACCGGCGCCTGGCCGCGGCTGTAATAGGAGCCGCAGAAGCGGAACATCATAGGCGAGAAGAAAGCCCGTCCCGTATCGATATACTTACGATCCAGTCCCGAGCAGTGCCAGAGGTTGTATGTAAAGGCCTGCCGCTGCGGGTCCTGTTCTACTATCTGGACAGGGCGCATCGATATGGCGTGGCGCACCTTCACGTCAGTGAGCTCATCCCGCCGTGCCGCCAGAGCCGCATCGAGAGCCGCCGGAAAGGAACAGGTCTGGCTATAATCGACCCAGTCGCCGGACTGGACGAGATGCACTGCCTCTTCGGGAGTGTGCAGTTTTTCCTGATATATTTCGAATGGATTCAAGAGTAAGACTCCTTTAAGAAAATTTCAAAATTCCCGGCCCATCGGCGCCACCATTATTTATACTGGTCGATGAGCTTCTGGAAGGCGGCAAAGCTGCGGCGGATCATATCAGCTTCGACGCAGTAAGAGACGCGGACGTAACCCGGGCAACCGAAGCTGTCTGCCGGTACGATGAGCAGGTTCAGGGCCTTGGCCTTGTCGGAAAATGCCTTGGCATCCGGTTCCGGTGATTTGACGAAGAGATAGAAGGCCCCCTGGGGATAGACGCAATCATAACCCATATCTTTCAGGCCATTGTACAGGAGCTTGCGATTGTCATCGTAGATGCTCATATCGCTGGTCTTGCCCAGGCACTGGAGGACGACATCCTGGAAGAGATGAGGCGCGCAGACGAAGCCCATGGACCGGCCGGCTCCACAGACGGCAGGATACACGTCTTTGTCCGATACAGAATCCGGTACGAGGATGTAGCCGATACGTTCGCCGGGAAGGCTCAGGGATTTGCTGTACGAATAGCATACGAGCGTATCGGGATAAATAGCCGGCATATAGAGGATTTCCAGACCGTCGTAGGTGATTTCCCGGTACGGTTCATCGGAAATAAGGTAGATGGTATGGCCGATTTCGGCACTCTTCTTAGTCAGGATGGCTGCCACTTTTTCCATCGTTTCCCGCGAATAGACCGTACCTGCCGGGTTATTCGGCGAGTTGACGATGAGAGCCCGCGTATGGGGGGTGATAGCAGCTTCCAGTTCGTCCAGTTTAATCTGGAAGTGATCCGTATCAGGAGGCAGCATGACTTTTTTGGCGCCAGCATTGGCAATAAAGACTGTATATTCCGGGAAGAACGGTGCGACGACGATGATTTCATCATCGGGATCTTCGACGATAGCTTTAAGAGAAATGGTCAGTGATGCTGCAGCCCCGCAGGTCATGTAGAAATTATCGGCCCCAACGCCGGCATCATAGGTCTGATTCATATAGTCTGCCAGTCCTTTGCGAACGGCCAGATCCCCGGCAGCGGCCGTATAGCCGTGGATAGCGGCTGATTCCCGTGTAGCCAGGATATGTTCAATCGATTCCCGGATGCACGAAGGGGCCGGTACAGTCGGATTGCCGATACTGAAATCAAATACATTTTCTTTGCCTACCTTGGTGGCCTGGGCCTGTCCGTACGCAAACAGTTCGCGGATAGCCGAACCCTGGGAACCCAGTGCATACATTTCTTTATTTGCCATAGAAAATCACTCCTTTATGATGAATACCTATATTGTACCACAGGTTACCCCTGCAGTGCATTTGTTTCAACAGGCAGCACACAGACAAACCGGAAAGCATCATCCCGGCAAAGGCCGGAACGGTGAGAGAAGGGAGTACAGCTGGAGCCTTCCGATTCATCCATCTGCTGCCTGTCACTGGTTAGCGGCGGATTGCCGTCGTAATGACAACTCCGATAACGGCCAGTATGGCGATGATGATAAAAGCCATCATGGGCGTGCCATTGGCAAACATGGGGCCGAGGGTCGAAGCGCCGATAAGATTGAGATTGACGATACTGAAATTCATGCCATAATTCCGGGAGCCATAGAATGAGGCAGCAAAGGCAGACCCCGTCGGCGGACAGGCGCCATAGGCCAAGCCCGTAAGGACAAAGGCTGTCAGAAGGACAGGCTGGCTGTGGCTCACATCGGCACCGGCAAGGGCAGCAGCCGCTGCCAGATAGACCACAGAGACGGTATACATAGTGACTTTGCAGCCCTTGCTGTCAAAGAGCTGCCCCGCCAGTACGCGGCCCGCGCCATTGGCGATAGAAATGACACCGGCAATAGCTGCTGCCTGTGTGAGATTTCCACCTACGAAAGTCCCGGCATACCCGGCAGAAATATTGA
>NZ_ONTA01000218.1:0-2851 GCF_900320625.1 Megasphaera sp. DJF_B143 | reverse complement strand
TGAAGACGCTATCGGACACTCTGCCGACGTGCACTACACCGAAGCGCGTACGGGAGACATCCTTCGTTCCGTGCTGAGTCATGATGCATTGAAACAGGCATTGGGCATTGTTCCGGCTATGGAACTTCCTGAAGGAATCAAAAAAACGTATGCCTGGTATCAGAGCCAGCAATCAGAATGGAAATAGAAATGAACGACGGAGGCTGTTCCCAGAGGATGGCTTCCGTTTTTTTGCTTTGATTCTTTGTTTTTTATCTGCTTTGGGATACAATAATATTATGTAGTAGAAGTATACGGCAGCTGCATAGGAGAAATGCAGCATGATTCCAGCCGGTATAAAGGAGTGAGTGGTGATGAATGAACGAGTAGTCGTACTAAATGGTGCCAAGATGAATTATGATGGAAAACTGGACTTTTCTGTCCTGTCGCCTGATACGATTGTCTATGATGACAGTCAGGCGGACGAAATTGTGGAACGGATTGACGGGGCGGCGGCCGTCATCACGAAGGAAATGCCCGTTCCGTCTGATATTATACAACGGTTTCCCGACAGCGTGAAACTCATCGTGGAAGCAGGGACGGGCTATAACAATATTGATATAGAGGCAGCAAGAGAAAAAGGGATTACCGTATGCAATATCCCGGCCTACAGCACACAGCGCGTGGCCCACACGGCCATTATGCTTCTCCTGAATCTGGCATCGTCCATGAGAGAGCAGATGGCTATGCTGGCAAAGGGAGACCGGCGCAACTTTACGGAACATCTCATGGTGCCCCATGGAGAAGTCAATGGAAAAATACTGGGCATTATTGGAGCCGGTCATATTGGCAGGGAAGTCATGAACATAGCCATCGTTCTCGGAATGGAAGTCGTCGTGTATACGCGTACGCCCCGGCCGGATGAAAATCACATTACCTATACGAATCTGGAAACGGTTCTCCGGACCTGCGACTATCTATCTATTCACTGCCCTCTGACGGACAAGACGCGTCATCTTATCGATAAGGACGCCATAGCACTGATGAAACCATCAGCCTGCATCATCAATACGGCCCGCGGTGCCATCATTGATGAACCGGCACTCATAGAAGCCCTGCAGGAGCATCGTCTGGCGGGGGCAGGCCTGGATGTGCAGGAAACGGAGCCACCGGCAGCGGACAGCCCGCTTTATACGATGAACAATGTAATCCTCACACCTCATATGGGCTGGAAAGGCTTGGAAACGCGGAAGCGGCTGGTTCATATCATAGCCGATGACGTCCGTCATTTCTTCGATGGGAATCCTATCAATGTAGTTAGTCAATAAAATCGTTTCAGACAAGAACGTCGTTCCGGCGTTGAGGTCATAGAAAAATGCCTGCTTCTGACAAGACAGAAGCAGGCAGGGAGAACTGGATATGCAAGATCGTTGGAAAGTTTCGGTCCGGCTGGCATCGTTTCTGGCACTGGCGCTGGTATTGCAGAGCATCCGCCTGGTCGTGCCGCTGCCGGGACCGGTAAATATGTTTTTTATTGGCAGTCTGCTCAATGCAGTCATGATTCTGTCTATCTGGCAGACTCGTTCGTACCGGGCCTGTATTATCGGTCTGATACTGCCTATGGGGGCATTTCTGCAGGGACAACTGCCACTGGTTTTCCTGATTCCTGTCATCGGTCTGGGCAATGCCTGCTTCATGGCCTGGGTATATCGCTTCCGCCGCAGCCGGGCTGCCCTTTTTGCCGGGCCGCTCGTGAAAGCGGGCATCCTCTATGGAGGTACAAACATCGTCCTCGCCATAGTGGCACTACCGGATGTAGTGGGGCAGACACTCAGCTTTATGATGAGCTGGCCTCAGATAGTAACGGGTTGTGTGGGAATCGTCCTGGCCGGTATCGTCTGGCGGCGGCTTTAGTATTTCATGGCTTCTTTTTTTGCCAGCTGGTCGCATCGTTCGTTCAGATCGACACCGGCGTGGCCTTTGACCCAGTGAAATGTTACGTGATGACTGCCATAGAGAGCGTCGAGAGCCATCCATAGTTCCCGGTTCAGCACGGGAGTCCCATCGGCCTTTTTCCAGCCCCGGCGCTTCCAGGCAGCCAGCCAGCGGGTGATGCCGTTCTTTAAATACTGGCTGTCCGTATAGAGGGCGACCCGTGAACCGGCCGGGGCCCACTGCAGGGCTTTGATTGCTGCTGTCAGTTCCATCCGGTTATTGGTTGTAGAAGGATGACCGCCAGATTGTTCGGAAACGGCCCCCGTGGCAATAGTACGGGCAACCATAGCCCAGCCGCCGGGACCGTCGGGATTTCTCAGGCAGGACCCGTCGGTATAAATGATGTAGTCCTGATCTGTATCTGCCGGCTGTTCCTGATGTAGCCGGGGGACCTTTTCCCCGTGGAACAGGCGATGACCGGAGGACTGTGCCGTATGAGAACCGGCGGAATCATCACCAGACAGCCAGCGCATCGCCTCTTCTGCACTGGTAAATCCTTTGAACCGGGCTCCGGCATAGCCGGTCACCTGCTTCTGGCATTCAGCCCAGGTAGTAAACAGCCCGGTCTGGCGGCCGATTTGTACGGCGTATATTTTTTTTGGCATAGAAACACCTCGTTTCAGAATTGTTATCGTACTGATTGTATCATGGAATGAACCGATTTAATAGAGAAAACCATAGAAAGGATGTTCGTACTATGAAACACAGGATGTCCCTCAGGCGCTTTATTTTACTAATTTTCGGTTGTTACTTTGTTCTGGCCGGAGTACAGGCAGCAACCGTCATCAACAGTGATGGTTATTATAAAGACATCCGCCTGGCCGGAAAAGTGCGGGTTGTCGATTCCTTTCCCGATATACGGGTACAGGTCGTTCAG
>NZ_ONTA01000083.1:0-3583 GCF_900320625.1 Megasphaera sp. DJF_B143 | reverse complement strand
CCGGTGACTCCCGTATCAGCGATGATGCGGGCATCTTCTATGCCTGCTTTCTGGAGTTCGTGAAGGACTGTCTGACTAGTTTCGTGTTCCCGGCCGCTCAATTCCGGGTGGGCGTGGAACTGTTCACGCATATGGATCATATAAGATAATTCATGCAAAACAGCAGATTCAATATCAAAATCGGGCTGGTACGTATGCACTGTATAGGCCTCCTTGCCATAAAAAATGTTATGTTTATCCATCGTTTAATTCACTTGTTTCTTATATTATATATACTATAATATATTGCGTTTTTTATACGATGATGTACTCTATGCCGTTTATTATATCATGAGAAACGTCATAAAATAATCAAAATATAAAAAATATGATATACTGCCATATATAGGGAGGTTGGCATCATGCAAAGTAAAATAGATATTATTCCGGTTATACGGAATTTAAACCACTGGCCCCGCTTCCGCCTGCGCTTGTTTGCAGAAGGCGCGTGGGTGGGCCTCTTGAGCGGTATTGTCATAAGCTTTTTCCGTTGGTGTCTCGAAGCGGGTACCCGGTTGCGCGAACAGATATATATCCTGCTCATGCAGGCGGGATGGATGGAAAATATATTATGGTTTGTGTTTTTACTGTTAGCATCGTATGTACTGTACCGGCTGAAACAGCATGAACCGGAAGCATCCGGCAGTGGCATTCCGCAAGTAAAAGGAATCATTCTCGGCGTCGTGCGTTTGCGATGGCTGCGTGTCCTCTGGGTCAAGCTGGCTGGCGGTATCCTGGGGATTGGGCTGGGCCTGTCCCTGGGACGGGAAGGGCCGTCTATTCAGCTTGGTGCGGTAACCGCACAGGGGATGAGCCGCGCACTGGGGCGGACGAGGATGGAAGAGCGCTACTTAATCACGGCGGGAGCCAGCGCCGGTCTGGCGGCCGCATTCAATGCACCGCTGGCAGGGGCGATTTTTGCTCTGGAAGAACTTCATCGCAATTTTTCCAGTGTCGTGCTGGCTCCGGCTATGGCAGCAGCTCTGGTTGCAACCATGGTCAGCCGCGTAGTATTTGGCCGGGACCCGATTTTTCATTTTGGCATGCTGCCACCGTTTCCGTTACGTTACATGTGGCTGGCTGTTGTATTGGGAATCATTATTGGTGTAGCGGGAATTATTTTTAATAAAGGGCTTCTCAATATTGGCCGATTCTACGCATTGCCTGTATTCCGCAATGATTATATGCGCATTGCCTTTGCCCTGGTAACGGCGGGTATATTGGGATATGGATTTCCTCAGGTTCTCGGTGGGGGCAATGACCTCATCAACAGCCTGTATCAACTGCCGTTGTCGCTGACTCTGTTTCTGACACTGCTTTGTGGTAAATTCGTGTTTACACTGATCAGCTATGGATGTGGCACGCCGGGCGGATTTTTTCTTCCCATGCTGGTACTGGGAGCATTATGCGGTGGCAGCATAGGTATTCTTCTCGTACAAATGGGAGTGATTTCCTCGTATTACCTGACGAATATCATTGTCATTTCCATGGCGGCGTTTTTTGCAGCGTCTGTTCATTCTCCCGTTACGGGTACGATTCTGATCATGGAAATGACGGCGTCATATGAACATCTGCTTGTACTTTGCACGGCGTCTATGATTGCTTTGGCGACGGCACAGCTTCTGGGAGGGCAGCCTATTTATGATACACTGCTTAAACGGTCTCTTGCGACGAGACAAAAAGTGCTTCCTGCAGAAGAACGACGTAATATTCTGGAGCTGACTATCAGCAGCGGCAGCGTCGTTGATGGAAAATATATTGGGCGGATTGACTGGCCGGATCATGTTGCCTTAGTCGATATCAAACGGGGAACAGAAGAAATTATTCCCGATTATCATACCCGTTTATGTGCCGGAGATTACCTGTATGTCCTGACAGATTCCGTCGAAGCAGCAGAAAAAAGTCAGGAACTTGGTAGAACACGAAAATGCATAATAATTATTAAAATTAGTACCTGGTAATAAAAATTTATGATTAAAGTGTGATAAATAGAGGATAATAAAGAACGAGCACAAAGAGAATAGAGTATAAATAGACGAAAATCGATGCATAAATACGTATTTTTTTGACTTATGGTGTCATTTTTGCTATAATTTTGTCGATGTGATTTTTTGATGTTAGCAAAGAGGTGGTTTTTTGAAGAAACGAATAGTCTTCTTACTCACAGCTTTATTTGTTTTTGCATTTTCTTCGCTTGCGTCTGCGAACGTAGAAATGGGGATGACCGGCTCTGTTGTACAGAGTGTGCAATATATGCTCATTGATACTGGATATTTATCTGATGGAGCAGATGGTGTGTTTGGCAGTGGTACACAAAGTGCTGTGCGTCGCTTTCAAGCAGATCATGGATTAGACGCCGACGGAGTTGTCGGAACACAGACAATGCAGGCTCTGGCTGATGCCAGCGGGCGTGAAGTGCCTGAAGAAAGTGGTTCTTACCAGTACAGTATGGTGATGGATGCTACGGCCTATACGGCAGATGATCCGGGAAACAGCGGTATCACCGCAGGTGGTCACCGGCTGACGCATGGCCTCGTTTCTGTCGATCCCGATGTTATTCCGTTGGGAACGCGGCTGTATATTGAAGGATACGGGGACGCTATTGCCGATGATACGGGCGGAGCCATTGTTGGCAACCGCATCGATCTGGGAATGGACGACCGCGATGAAGCTTTGAATTTTGGCAGACAGAATGTCGTTGTCCATGTTTTATAAAATAGCAGAGTCAGAAAAGGAGAGGAGCCCCCTCTCCTTTTTGCATGTCAAAGAAGCATAAGAGAATTTACCAATTTGTGGCAATTTTTTGTAAATTTACTATGTATTTTAGGCAGTGTTTGTGTTATTCTAAAAAGACATGGTAAAGTTATTTGACACCAGGGAGGCTAAGGCTGAATGAAAGACACGATTGCACTTATCTTGGCAGCAGGCAAGGGAACGAGAATGAAATCCCGTCTTCCCAAAGTTCTGCATAAAGTCGGTGGAGTGCCGATGGTAGAACAAGTCCTGCGAACCGTAAAAGCGGCGGGCACACTGCGGCAGATTGTCGTAGTTGGTTTCGGCGGCGAAATGGTACAGGAATATCTGGGCAATGAAGCAGAAACAGTGATGCAGAAAGAACAACTCGGAACCGGGCATGCTGTTCTGCAGGCGGAAGCGCTGCTGAAAGATGCACAGGGAACGCTGCTGGTTACTTGTGGTGATACGCCGCTGGTTACGAAAGATACGTTTACATCCCTTCTGGACTGGCATGAAAAGAGCGGGGCTGCGGCTACGATCCTCACAGCTCATATGCCGGACCCTACTGGTTATGGGCGGATAATCCGCGATGAAGCCGGCCAGGTAGTGAAAATTGTCGAACAGAAAGATGGAACTCCGGAAGAACTGGCCGTCGATGAAGTCAATGCCGGTATATACTGCTTTGATTTGTCTTTACTCTGGCAGATGCTGCACAACGTGAATAATAACAACGCCCAGGGCGAATATTATCTGACAGATATTATTGGCATGCTGGTCAGTGCAGGAAGGGTAGTCAGCGCATTTGCTG
>NZ_ONTA01000088.1:0-3296 GCF_900320625.1 Megasphaera sp. DJF_B143 | reverse complement strand
TGCCGCGCTGCTGTACGTATAGCGGTTGAACGGACGGCGCCGGTCGAGGCGGGCATCGAATGACGTAGACCAGCGGCGATGTTTGCCAAAATTGATGTTCATATATTCTGCCGTATTCTGGGTCCCCGTCACGACGCCCACTGTGCCGCCGGCTTTATCGGGAACTTTGGTGATGATGTTGACGACCCCTCCCATGGCATCAGACCCGTAAAGAGAGCTCGACGGGCCGCGGACGATTTCGATGCGGTCGATATCGCTGAGGTCCATCCGCTCCAGGGCATAGACATTGGTCGTCACATCCGTATCTTCGGCCGCGTAACGTCTGCCATCTACGAGGATGAGCGAATGATTGGTGCTCATGCCGCGTATCATGACGGCGTTGCCAGTCATGCCGGCTTTGGAAAGGTTGACGTTATTGGCCAGCTGCAGTGCCGATACGACATCGCTGGCGCCCATGCGCTGCAGGTCTTCCTGAGTCCATACTTCAACGGCCTGCGGCACGGCCCGGACTTCCTCCTTTGTTTTGGTCGCCGTGACAATAACATCTTTGGACTGGAGCTGCTGTTGGCCGTCTGTGCCTGCGGCCTGTACCGGCAGGTACAGAGATGTCATGATGGCAGCTGCCGCCAGGGCCGCTGCGTTCGGGTGTATCATCTTACCATCTCCTTTTATTTTGTAGCATAGGGAATACATACGGTATACAGGCGGTTTCCTTCCCGTACCTGGGTGACAGCAGCCTGTATCTGATACAGAGGTTCAATAATGTCTTTGGTGAATACCTCCTCTACGGGGCCGTCTACGACGATGCGGCCCTTTTTGACGGCAATGAGGCGGTGACTGTAACGGGCGGCGTGATTCAGGTCATGGAGGACCATGACCACCATCATATGGGTCGTCTCATACAGATGGGCAATGAGTTCCATGAGGTCGAGCTGATGATGGATATCGAGATACGTCGTCGGTTCGTCGAGAAGGAGGATTTCCGGTTCTTTCGCCAGAGCCAGGGACAGCCAGGCGCGCTGCCGTTCGCCGCCGGAAAGTTCGGACAGGCGGTGATGCCGGAGCTCCGTCATTTCCGTTTCTTCCAGGGCCTTATCGGCCGCCCGTATATCGTCTTCGCTGAGGCTGGAAAACAATCCCTGATAGGGCAGGCGCCCCATGAGGACCAGATCGCGTACGGTCATGTCTCCCGGAGCCTGTGCCGACTGGGGCAGGAAGGAAATAATACGGGCCAGGGCATCGGCTGAAAAGCTGTTCATATCTTGGCCATGGAGATAGACCGTTCCGGCTGATGGCAGGAGCAGACGGGCCATAGCCTTGAGAAGCGTCGATTTTCCCGACCCGTTGGGTCCGATGATCGACACGATTTCCGGTTTGTCCAGTGTCACCTGCAGCTGGTCGGCAATCACCCGGGCGCCGTACTGCAGGCGCAGGTCCTTCATTTCTATACCTGTCATGCAGCTCTCATCCTCCTTTTCAATAAGTAGAGGAAAAAGGGCGCGCCGATGAAGGACATGAAAATGCCTACAGGCACTTCCATGGGGCTGAACAGCGTACGGGCTGCAATATCGGCGCCGGCTACGAGGATTGCCCCGAACAGGGCCGAGCATGGCAGCAGGGGCTCAAAATCAGAGCCCACGACCAGGCGCATGACGTGGGGCACGATGAGACCGACGAATCCCAGGAGTCCGGCGACGCTGACAGCCGATGCTGCCAGCAGGGCCGCCAGGGCGATGAGCATCGTCCGCGTCCGGTCTACGCGTACGCCCAGAGTGCGGGCCACGTCGTCGCCGAGCTGCAGGGCATTGAGCCGGCGGTACAGGCACAACGTCCCTATGATGCCGATGACACTGTACGGCACGATCATGCGCACGCTCTGCCAGCTGGCACCGGCAAATCCGCCGGCCAGCCACGATACGGTCCCCTGCACTTTATCGGAAAAGAATACGGAAAGGGCGGTCATGCCGCCGCCAAAAAATGCAGCCACGGCGACGCCGGCCAGAACGAGGCGCAGGGGGTTGACGCCCCGTTCCCAGGCCAGCAGGAATACGACAGCCGCCGCCCCCAGTGCCCCTGTAAAAGCAGCCAGCGGCACCAGCGCCGTAAGGCTGGGTGCCAGCATCATCAGGGCCATGGCGGCCAGTCCGGCTCCGGCAGAGATGCCGATGATGCCCGGATCAGCCAGCGGGTTGCGCAGGATTCCCTGGAGGATGCAGCCGGACAAGGCCAGATTGGCGCCGGCCAGAGCGGCACAGATGACGCGGGGCATGCGCAGGGTATAAATAATACGGTAATCCTCGGTCGTTCCCGGTGCCGTAAGGGCCAGCCAGACATCCCGGACGGGAATCGTCACGGCTCCGGCCATGACGGCCAGGACGAGGATGATCAGCAACAGCACACATCCCATCAGGATGACGGCCAGCCGCCGTGTCTGTCTTGTTTTGACTCTGTCGTCATATATACCAGTCATAAGGTTCCTCCTTGATACAGGCACTGGGACATATATTCCATGGCATCGGCAATGTGGCTTCCCGGATTGACCGTAAACAGACGGGCCGGAAGCTCATACACCCGCCCCTCCCGGACAGCCGTCACCTGGCTCCAGGCATCACTGTCGCTCATGGACTGACGGAACCGCTTCAGTTCGTCTGCGCTCTGTCCCATGGAAATGATGAAAATGATCTGGGGATCGTTTTTGATAACATATTCCATGCTGAGCGGCACATAAGGCCCCTGGAGGGAACTGTCCAGATCGGCAATATTAGTACCGTGGAGCCGCTTCAGCAAATCTCCGGAGAAGCTGTATGATGTAGCCATGTTATTGCTCTCCGGCGAGCTGAATACGATAAGACTCCTTGGACTCGTTTCATGGGAAACAGCCTCTACGACGGCATCACACCGTTTTTTGATTTCATCAGCTCTGGCGTTGGCTTCTCCTTCCTTGCCGGTCAGTTCGCCGAAAAAGCGGAGTGTTTTTTCCGTATCTTCCAGCGAATCAAGTGAATTAATATACAGTGGAATACCGTTTTGTTCCAGCGTCTGCCGTATCTGGTTGTGGAACGGCACATTGACACCGATGACCAGATTGGGCTTCAGGGACAAAATCGTTTCCATATTCGGGCTATGGATAATGCCCACAGCCGGTACGTCTTTCATGGCATCGGCCAGTTCCGGCGACATAGAATCCGACGTCGGTTTCCCTGCGATGGTATCTCTGCCACCAGCCGCATAATACAGATCCAGATTGGATACATTGAGAAAGACGACACGCTGCGGATGGACCGGTATGGTCAGTT
>NZ_ONTA01000090.1:0-10465 GCF_900320625.1 Megasphaera sp. DJF_B143 | reverse complement strand
TATTTTCATGATCTGCACGGCTCATTCCTCAGTGTATCTGCTGTGTGGTTCGGTTTTCTATGGCCTGGGTGCCGGACTTCTCATGCCGGCCATCATGACCTGGCTGTTTAATGTGGTGGCTCCGGCGCGGCGCAGCAATGCCAGTGCGACCTATTACAACACCATGGACCTGGGAACATGCCTGGGCATTGTCCTCCTGGGGACCCTGGCCGGCCATGTGGGATATGTGGCTATCTTCTATGGCGTCCTGGCCGTCATGGGGCTGTACATTGCCTTTACGCTCTGGGCATGGAAAAGCGGCCATATGACGGACCGGCGCACGCCGCCATCAGGCTCTCCGGTGCCATAACTCGGACAGGGCTACGCCGCCCAGGACGAGGACGGCCCCCAGCCACTGCACGGCTGTCAGGACTTCGCCGAGGAGCAGTCCCGACAGGGCCAGGGCCGTCAGGGGTTCGATGTAGCCGCAGATGGAGACGGTCTGGGCAGACAGGTTTTGAATACCGGAGAAATAGAGAGAGTAGCCGATACCCGTATTGACGATGCCCAGGCAGAGAATGCAGGCGATGGCCGTGCCGTCCAGTGCGGCCGGGCCGGAGGACATGGTACAGGTCACGAGGCCTACGACAAGGGAGGCGACGAGCAGCTGGCAGGCAGGAGATATGATCCCGCTTATGCCGGCTGTTTTTTTCATGGCGACGATGAGCAGGGCAAAGCACAGGGCGCATAGCAGGCCACACACGAGTCCCCATGAGAGGCCGTTGGCCTGAAAATCGGCGCCATTGATGCAGATCATGCCACCGGTGACGATGATCATGCCGGCCACTTTGGGCAGGGTGAACGGTTCGTGAAAGACGAACCGTGACAGAATCATGATGAGGACGGGGCCGAAATAGCAGATGAGTGTGGCCAGGCTGACGCCGATCTGCTGGTAGGCTTCGTACAGGAAAAGCCAGTTCCCGGCCAGGAATATGCCCGACAGTACCAGCCAGACGAGGGAACGGCGCGGCGCCGTAAAGAGTACGTGCCACTGCCGGCGGCAGAGGGCCAGGATGAGCAGGAAGGTCCCGCCCAGGACCGTACGGCACAGTACGATTTCATAACTTGATAAGGGAATATGACTGGCAATGATGCCGTTGGTGCCAAAGATGACTGTCGCCAGAATGAATTTGATATATGAGTCTTTCATTGTATCCTCCTATTACACCCGTGTTGTATTGTATACATTGTATTGTAGCAAAAAACAGGGGAAAAGGGTTAAGGGTTCATACATTTTTTTGTATTCTGTAAATTGTATACATAAGTAAAAGGAAAAAGAAATAGTGGTTTTACGTTTCAGTTATATCGTAAGTGTGATAAAATAGACCGTAGATGTACAAAAATCCCATACTACGAGAGGAAAGAAGCTGAGTATATGATGGATGTCTACAGCACGACTGAAAATTTTACGCGCCGCGCCCTCTGGGCCCAGATCGACCTCGACGCGGCCGCTCATAATATGCAGGTCATCCGCCGTCATGTCGGACCGGATGTACGGATTGCGGCCGTTGTCAAGGCCAATGCCTATGGCCACGGTGCCGTCGAACTGGCCCGTACCTTTGCGGAAAACGGGGCCGACTGCTTTGCCGTTTCCAGTCTGGATGAAGCGGTGGAACTGCGCCGCTATGCGGGGATTACCAAGAATATATTCATCCTCGGCCATACGGACGGCCGGCGGACAGAGGAACTCCTGGCCTATCATATTGAGCCGGCCGTGTTCAATCTGAAGAATGCCGAATACTTTTCATCGGAAGCGTCCCGCCTGGGCCAGACCCTGCAGGTTCATATTGCCATTGATTCCGGTATGAGCCGTATCGGATTCCTGCCCGATGAGGAAAGCATTTCCGTCATCAAGGAAATTGCCGCCCTGCCGCGCATCGAAATTCGGGGGATATTCACTCATTTTGCTGTGGCCGATGAGAAGGACAAGACCTTTACGCATGAACAGTTCAAGCGGTTTATGTGGGTCTGCAGCCGCCTGGAAGATGAAGGAGTCCACATTCCCATCCGCCACTGTTGCAACAGTGCGGCGACGCTGGAACTGCCCCGGTATCATCTCGACATGGTCCGTCCCGGCATCATCCAGTACGGCTGCCAGCCGAGCCATGACGTATCTCTTGCCGGGTTTGATTTCCGGCCGGTCATGTCCCTGCGCTGCTGCGTGGCCCACGTCAAGCTCATCGATGCCGGGGCGACGGTCAGCTATGGCCGTCATTTTACCTGCGACCGGCGGCGCAAGATCGCGACGCTTCCTGCCGGGTATGCCGATGGCTACATGCGGGCCTTGTCGGGGAAGACCGACGTCCTGTTCCACGGTCACCGCGTCCCTCAGGTCGGCACGATCTGCATGGACCAGTGCATGATCGACATCACGGGCGAAGCGAACTGCCGGGCCGGCGATGAAGTCGTGTTATTTGGCCGCCAGGGCGATCAGTTCATCCCCATTGAAGAACTGGCCGACAAGGCTGGGACCATCAATTACGAAATCATGTGCAACATCAACCGCCGGGTGCCACGGGTCTATATCCGCAACGGCAGGGTGGTGGAACGGGAAGAATATCTCTTTGACAAACCTTAAAAGTTTCGCAGGATAAACGATAAACCTAAAATATAAACCTTGCAATCGGCAAGTATAAGGTATACTATAAAGATATAAGATACGTGCATATCCAGTATGCGCAGAGAGAAATAATCTGAATAAGGTGGTGCGTGTTATGAATTGGGATGACAAGATTTCGAAAAACGTGCAGGCTATCAAACCGTCGGGGATCCGTAAGTTCTTCGATATTGCCAATCAGATACCAGGCGTGCTGTCCCTGAGTATCGGCGAACCGGACTTTGCGGCACCGGACAAGGTATGCGAAGCGATGAAAGCCAGTATCGATGCGCGGCAGACCAGCTATACGGCCAATTCGGGCCTCATCGAACTGCGGCAGGAAATTGCAAAATTATTCCATGACCGCTATGGCGTTGATTACGATCCGGTCGATGAAATCATGGTGACTGTCGGGGCTTCGGAAGGGCTGACCATGGCTCTTTTGGCACTGACCGAACCGGGGGATGAAGTCATCATTCCCGACCCGGCGTATGTAGCCTATCCGGCGGCCGTAGAAGCTGCCGGTGGCGTTCCCGTTTTCGTGCCGACCTATGCCAAAGATGATTTCAAAGTGACGGCCGAAGCGCTGGAACAGGTCGTGACGCCTAAGACGAAGGCACTCGTCATGGGTTACCCCAATAACCCGACGGGGACGGTCATGACCCGGGAAGAACTGCTGCCCATTGCGGAATTTGCCAAGAAGCATGACCTGGTCGTCATGAGTGATGAAATCTATTGCGAACTGGTGTACGGCGATACGAAATTCACGTCCTTTGCCAACCTGCCGGATATGCGCGAACGGACGATTGTACTCAACGGCTTCTCCAAGGCCTACGCCATGACGGGCATGCGCCTGGGCTATGTCTGTGCCCCGCGGGACGGCCTGGCCAATATCCTGAAGCTGCACCAGTACATGATCATGTGTGCCAATACGCAGGCCCAGTACGGCGGCATCACCGCTCTCCGGGATTGCGCCGCTGACGTGGAATCGATGCGTCAGGAATACGATGCACGGCGTAAAGTCATTTATAAAGGCCTGGTCGATATGGGTCTTCCCGTTTTTGAACCGAAAGGCGCTTTTTACATCTTCCCCGATATCAGCTGCACGGGTATGAACAGTGAAGAATTCTGTGAAAAACTGGTCAAGGAAGAAAAAGTAGCCGTCGTTCCCGGCACGGCATTTGGTGCCTGCGGAGAAAATCATGTCCGCATTTCCTACGCTGCTTCCATGGAAACCATCAAGGAAGCATTGAAGCGGATGGCACGGTTTGTTGAAAAGTACAGGAAATAATATAGAATGATCAGAGGCCGCCCCGGGCTGCGTAACGGGGCGGCCTCTTTTGGGCCATGCAGGGATATGATACAATATATATAACGAGTTAGAGACCGACACGGGCCATCAGGTCTGTGGAAGAATTGGAACAGGGGAGGACGGAGTATATGGAAACGAAGTATTATCTCGGATTTGATGCGGGGACGCAGAGCGTAAAGGTAGCGGTATATGATGAAAACATGGAGGAAATTGTCATGGCGACGGCCAAGACGACCTTGTCCTATCCACAGCCCGGCTGGGTACAGATGGATATCGATGAATATTACCGCCTGATCAAGCAGTGCATGCGCGTCTGCAGCGACGGCATGAAGGAAAAGGGGATTTCTCCTTCGGGCGTGCGGGCCATCATGGGCGATGGCATCATCTGCGGCATTGCCTGCATAGACGAAGATGGCCATGCCCTGACGCCGTACATCAATTACCTCGACAGCCGGACAGCGGAAGATGTATCGCAGCTGAAAGAGCAGCATCTGGATATCTGGGCCAGGGAAACGGGCAATGCCGAACCGAACGTCATGTTCCCGGCCATGTTTGCCCGCTGGTTTTTGCAGAACGTGCCGGACGTACGGGAAAAGGGCGTCAAGTTCGTCCACAACTGCCCGTATATCCTCCTGCACCTGGCCGGCCTTTCCGGGAACGATGCCTTCATCGACTGGGGGACCATGTCCGGCTGGGGGCTCGGCTACGATGTGGTGAACAAGTGCTGGTCGGAGGAGCAGCTCCGTATCCTGGGCATTCCCCGGTCGTATATGCCGCGTATCGTAAAGCCCTGGGATATCATCGGCCATCTGTGTGAAGCCGATGCGGCGGAAACGGGATTTCCCGCTGGCATCCCCATCTGCGCCGGTGCTGGCGACACCATGGAATCGATGATGGGCAGCGGCATCCTGGAAGCCGGCCGGGCCGTCGATGTGGCCGGGACCTGTGCCATGTTTTGCGCGGCTACGGATGGCATTATTCCTGAACTGTCGGCGCCGGGTACGGGACTGGTCTTTAATTCTGGGACCCTTCCCGGCACGTATTTTTACTGGGGCATGGTGCGTACGGGAGGGCTGGCCCTGCGCTGGTTCAAGGATAACATTGCCCGCAAGGCCGATGATGATGCCTATTACGGAGAAATGGACGACCTGGCCCGGCGTCATCCCGCAGGCTGCGGCGGCGCTATGTTCATCCCGTACCTGACCGGTGGCAATGGCGATTATCCTAATGTACGCGGTACCTTTACGGGCCTGACCCTGGACGACGACCAGGGGGCGTTGTGGCGCTGCGTGCTGGAGGGCATCGGCTACGACTATATGGAAGTCACCGACCGCTATCGCAGCGCCGGTATTGATCTCACGCAGCTGACCATCACCGAAGGCGGCAGCCGCGACCGGCTGTGGAATCAGATCAAGGCCGATATGCTCGATACCCGTGTCGTGACCTTGAAGGTCGCCGGCGGGGCCGTGCCGACCAACTGCCTGGTGGCAGCCTTTGCCGCCGGGGATGTGACCGACCTGAAAACAGCGTTGCAGCAGCAGCTGGCCGTCAGGGAAGAGTTTGTGCCCTGCCGTGATCATACGGCCCTGTACCGGAACCAGTATGAACGCCGCAAGGGACTGTTGGAAGCCTTAAACAATATCAAAAATTTATAAAATAGTTCGTGAATGTGTACAAATTCACAAATAAGAACCGGATATTTTTCCGGTTCTTATTTTATTGTTATGTATGTTGTACATTACTGGTACAAAGTTATCTGGCCATGCCTAAAGTTCATTGATTTATGGAAATCGATGATTAAACAACATAAATGCATGGAAAAAGGCCGTTTTAATGCCGTATATAAAAGGTAAAATAGGCAATGATTCTGTAAAGTTATGAAAATGTCTGTTTTTTTAGTGGACTTTTTTTCCAAACGTGTTATACTATGAATGTAAGCAGTGCATCTTATATTTACCAAAAAGTGATTTTTTTTTGAGACAAAAAGTGAAAAAAATCACGCTAATAAAGGAGGAGTTTCAAATGTTCAAAAAAGTCATGGTTATTGGTGCAGGTACGATGGGTTCCGGTATTGCTCAGGTATTTGCTGAACACGGTGTAGATGTTATCCTGAACGATATCAAACAGGAATTCATCGATGGCGGCATGAAAAAAATCGACAAACAGCTGACCAGAAAAGTTACGAAAGGTAAAATGACGGAAGACCAGAAAGCTGAAATCATGGGCCGTCTGACCGGTATCGTAGAAATCACGGAAGACAACATGAAAGATGTTGAACTCGTTGTCGAAGCTGCTATCGAAGACGAAAAGATCAAATGCGGCATCTTCAAGAACCTCGATGAAAAATGCCCGGCTAATACAATCCTCGCTTCCAATACGTCTTCCCTGCCTATCACCAAGATTGCTACGGCTACGAAACGTCCGGAAAAAGTTATCGGCATGCACTTCTTCAATCCGGCTCCGGTCATGAAACTGGTCGAAATCATCAAAGGTATCGCAACTGACGATGCTACGACGAAAGCCGTTGTAGAATGCGCTGAAGCCCTTGGCAAATCCCCTGTTGAAGTTGAAGACTTCCCGGGCTTCGCTGCTAACCGTGTCGTCGTTCCGATGCTGAATGAAGCATGCTATGCCCTCATGGAAGGCGTTGCTTCCAAAGAAGGCATCGACGCTGTCTGCAAACTCGGCTACAACCATCCGATGGGACCGCTCGAACTGTGCGACCTGATTGGTAACGATGTCGTTCTCCACGTTATGGAAGTTCTCTATGAAGGCTTTGGCGATCCGAAATATCGTCCGTGCCCGCTCCTCCGTAAATACGTTGCTGCCGGCTGGCTCGGCCGCAAGACGGGCAAAGGCTTCTACGATTACAGCAAATAATGCCCGCTGGATAGCTTGATACTGACCTTAAGGAGGATTCTACCTATGGAATTTGAAAACATTCTCTTCACCGTAGAAGAAGGTATTGCTACAATTACGATCAACCGTCCGAAACAGGCTAACGCCCTGAACGCCGCTACGGTCCGTGATATTGAAAAAGCCGTTGACTACATTGCCGGCTCGAAAGACGTACAGGTAGTCATCATTACCGGTGCTGGCGACAAATTCTTCGTTGCTGGTGCAGATATCAAAGAAATGGCTGATTACAACCCGAAACAGGCTGGTGACTGGGGCACATATGGTGCTGGCGTCATCACCAAGATCGAAAGACTGCCACAGCCGGTTATCTGCGCTGTAAACGGCTATGCTCTGGGTGGCGGCTGCGAAATCTCCATGGCCTGCGATTTCCGTTATGCTTCGGATAACGCCGTATTCGGCCAGCCGGAAGTCGGCTTGGGCATCATCCCCGGCTTCGGTGGCACACAGCGTCTTGCCCGCCTCGTAGGTCCTGGCATGGCAAAAGAAATCATCCTGAGCAACCAGAATATTGATTCGGCTGAAGCTCTCCGCATCGGCCTGGTCAACAAAGTCGTTCCTCAGGCTGAATTAATGCCGGCTGCCATCAAGACCGCTAAGAGAATCATGAAACAGGGTCCTGTAGCAGTACAGATCGCTAAGAAAGCTATCAACAACGGCTTACAGTGCGACATCATTACAGGTATCCAGTTCGAAAGCAATGTCTTCGGTCTCTGCTTTGCTACAGAAGATCAGAAGGAAGGCATGAAAGCGTTCATGGAAAAACGTAAAGCCGATTTCAAAGGCGAATAACCGGTTTTTCTACAAGGTAATAAAAATACAGTGTCAGCGATGGCACTGTATTTTTTTTGACCATAAAAGTCAAAAGAATAGTATGAGAGAAAAATATTTTTGACTTTTTGACTTTTTTGGCCTAAAATCATTGACAAATCGGCTCAATCATGCTATCTTTTATATAGTTGTTAGCACACCAATAAAAAGAGTGCTAAAACAACGCGGCATCGAGGTGACAGGAAATGAATTTGGATGAAAGAAAACAAAAAATATTGCAAGCTATCATTCAGGATTACATCACGTCTGCCGAACCTGTCGGGTCCCGGACCATTGCCCGGAAGTATAATCTGGGCGTCAGTGCCGCAACGATCCGTAACGAAATGTTTGACCTGGAAATGATGGGCTATCTGGAACAGCCCCATACGTCGGCTGGCCGGATTCCATCCATTAAAGGGTATCGGTTCTACGTCGATTGCCTGGTGAAACCGGAAAAGGTGACAAATGATGAAAAGAAATTTGTCGAAACATGGTTTCAGGACAAGGTAAGCGATGTCGATCAGATATTTCAGAATACGGCGAAGGGACTGGCCAGGATTACGCACAATGTGACCCTCGTCATGACATCGCAGCAGCCCGGTTCCCGGCTGAAATACATACGGTTCCTGCCGCTGGATCACCGGCGCGCTATCATGATTGTCGTTACCGATTCCGGGCAGATTGAAAACTGTATTTATTCCAAACCGGATGGCGTCGATGTGGACGAACTCAACATCGTCGCTGAGAAATTGACGAATTTCCTGTCCGGCGTGCCCATGGCCAAAATCAACATGGACATGCTGCAGCAGTTCCACGACGATGTGGTAGATGACCTTGATTTGTACCGGACTGCTTTCCGCTCACTTCACAGGGCGTTCCGCCGTCAGCAGCAGTTGTATAAAGGCGGGACGATGGAACTCCTGAATAAGCCGGAGTTCAAGGATGTCGATAAGGCGAAAAGCCTGTTTACCATGCTGGAGGAACAGGATATTGTAGCCAATATCCTGCATGATGAGGGAGAACAAACGGACAAACCGGTAACGGTGCGTATCGGTGAAGAAACTAAATTATCTCCGATTAATGACTGCAGCATTATTGAAGCGACCTTTATGGCCAATGATGTAGTCCTCGGTAAGATTGCTGTTTTGGGACCGGCCCGCATGGAATATGCCCGGATCATTGGCTTACTCGATTTTATGAAACAGCATGTGACCCATATTCTGGAACATTACCAGGACGATAAATAGGAGGGATGCAGGTCATGAGTAAAGACAAGAAAAAAGAAGAAAAAGAAAAACAGACGACGACAGAGGCTGTGGAAGAAACGAAACAGCCGGCTGATGAAATAGCAGAAGAAACAGCGGCAGATGATGGTGCCGGTGCCGGACAGGCGGACAGCCAGAAGGCACAGCAGCCGGATGCCAGCGCACAGGCAGAGGCGGCAGCAGCGGAAATGAAATCGCGCTACTTGC
This sequence comes from Megasphaera sp. DJF_B143, assembly GCF_900320625.1. Taxonomy (NCBI): domain Bacteria; kingdom Bacillati; phylum Bacillota; class Negativicutes; order Veillonellales; family Veillonellaceae; genus Megasphaera; species Megasphaera sp. DJF_B143. The sequence goes on along the minus strand of NZ_ONTA01000090.1, from coordinate 1,320 downwards.
GCCTCCAGGCCGATTTTGCCAATTTCAAGAAGCGGACTGCAACAGAAAAGCAGCAGATTTCTGAAGTCGTCAAAATGGATGTCCTCCAGAACATCCTGCCGGTCATCGATAATTTCGAACGGGCCCTGCAAGTGCCGCAGGATTCCCTTTCCGATGAGCTCAAATCGTTTGTAGATGGCTATACCATGATTTACAAACAGCTCATGACGGTTCTCGAAAAAGAAGGTGTTACGAAAATTGATGCCGTAGGCAAACCGTTTGATCCGAATTATCATCAGGCAGTCATGCGGGTCCCCAGCGATGAATACGACAATGACGTCGTTGTGGAAGTCCTGCAGGAAGGATATCTGCTGGGCGACAAGACATTGCGCCCGGCAATGGTTAAAGTTGCATTTAACGGTTAAGTATCGTAGAAAGTATAAGATTGGAGGAATTACTTATGTCTAAAGTAATTGGTATTGATTTAGGTACGACAAACTCGGTTGTAGCTGTTATGGAAGGCGGCGAACCGACGGTTATCACGAATACAGAAGGGTCCAGACTGACGCCGTCTGTCGTTGGTTTTTCCAAGACCGGTGAACGCCTGGTCGGCCAGCTGGCAAAACGTCAGGCTGTTTCCAACCCGGAAAACACGATTTCTTCCATTAAACGTCATATGGGTGAAAATTACACCGTCGATATCCAGGGCAAGAAATATACGCCTCAGGAAATTTCGGCCATGATCCTGCAGAAACTGAAGGAAGATGCCGAAAGCTATCTCGGTGAAAAAGTTACCCAGGCTGTCATCACCGTTCCAGCATACTTCAACGATGCCCAGCGTCAGGCCACGAAAGATGCTGGTAAAATCGCTGGCCTCGATGTACTCCGTATCGTCAACGAACCGACGGCTGCAGCCCTCGCTTATGGCCTGGATAAAGGCGGCGACGGCAAGATCCTCGTATTCGACCTCGGCGGTGGTACTTTCGATGTTTCCATCCTCGAATTGGGCGACGGCGTATTCGAAGTAAAGGCCACCAACGGGAATACCCACCTCGGCGGCGACGATTTCGATAATAAAGTCATGAACTGGATGATCAGTGAATTCAAGAGCCAGACCGGCATTGACCTGTCGCAGGATAAGATGGCTGAACAGCGTCTGAAAGAAGCTGCTGAAAAAGCCAAGATTGAATTGTCCACGGTCCTTTCGACCAACATCAACCTGCCGTTCATCACGGCCGATGCCACGGGCCCGAAACACCTCGACCTGACGCTGACCCGTGCTAAATTCAACGAACTGACGGAAGACCTCGTACAGGCTACGATGGAACCGACCCGTAAAGC
>NZ_ONTA01000152.1:0-3907 GCF_900320625.1 Megasphaera sp. DJF_B143 | reverse complement strand
TGAAAAGAGGGGCATCAGCCGGCTTTTTCGTACCGCATTCCATACAGAACTTGCCCTGATTGACAGCGCCGCACTGCGGGCAGGTCCATCCATCGGTATCTTTTTTCTGTTCCGGACGGGGCTTGCCACAATTTTCACAGAATTTTCCCATATTGCCTTTCTGTCCACAGCCACAGTCCCACATACCTTCAGCCGGTTTAGGTTCCGGTTTCTTCGTTCCGCAGTTGAGGCAGAACTTGCCTTGGTTCGCCGTGCCGCATTGCGGTCAGGTCCAGCTGCCTGCCGTACCGGCTGCCATCGCTCCGCCTGCCTGCGCAGCTACGACCCGTTCCGCTTCGAACTGCTGCGGGTCCATCAGTCGTTGCCGCCGGTTCATCAGATCCTGCTGCTGAGCCATCTGCTGATACATGCCGGCACCGGCATTGCCGGCCATACTCATGTTCATGAAACCAAAAGCTGCACCGCCGGCACCTTCATTCTGGGCGGCCATACGCATGGAATCGCTGGTGGCATCAGCCATAGCTCCCATGGCCAGGGACGGATCTGACAGCGTCTTACCCATCTGTACTTTCTGGATTTTCGCTTCATCTTCTTCATTAGCTTTGATACTGTTGATGCCAAAGGATACGATTTCCAGACCGCGCAGTTCCCGCCATCGTTTGGACAGGACCTCATTCAGGGCATCGGCGATTTCAAACGTCCGTCCCGGCAGTTCGACGTAGTCAATCCTCTGGGCGCTCAACCTGGCGAAAGCCGGCTGCAGCGCATTGAGCAGTTCCGATTTCAACTGGCTGTCAATCTGGCTGCGTTCATACCTGTCGTCGACATTGCTCGCTATATTCGTATAGAACAGGACGGGATCGACGATATGATAACTATATTCGCCAAAACAACGCAGACGGATCAGAAGAATCTGCCCCGTATCGGGATCTTTCATCTTGAAAGGAACTTCCTGGGGCGTACCGTATTTATTACCGACCAGTTCTTTCATGTTGAAATAGTAGACACGCTGATCTTTCCCCGTATCGCCACCAAAGGTAAATCGTTCCTTCATCTGTCCCCACATGTCTTTGAGTCCCTGCTTGAGATCACCTGTAAAAATAGATGGCTCCGTAGATTTATCATAAATATACTCGCCCGGCTCGTTGCAGAGATCGACGACCTTGCCCGATTCGACAATCATCATACACTGTCCGTTATTGACGGCAATTTTCGAGCCATTAGAAATGATGTTGTCTTCCCCGCTCGTATTGGAACTGCGGCCACGGGAACTAATCCGCTTCTGCCCTTTCATCATCAGGACGTCTGCAGGCATACTGTCACAATAGAAAAACTCTTTCCACTGGTCGGCCAGGACGCCACCTGCCGCACCCATCGCTGCTTTAATTAAACCCATAATACAACCTCCTTTACAAAATGATTCATCGTGGGCATTCTTTTGTTATTTTTTTAGTTCTATTTATCTACGTATAGGATACTAAATTTCAAAAAAAAATAACCTGTACTTTAATACAGGTTGTTGATACGTATTGCGAATAGAAATGTCTTATTTCTCCAGTCAATATGCGTATATTAGATAAATAACTTTCTGTTCTTTTGGCTGAATACCTGTTCCGCTTGAGAGACAATGGCCGTACGACGCAAAAACACCTGCCTTATGAGATAATTCTCCCATAAGACAGGTGTTTACTTTATACAGTATTACTGCATCACAGACTGCAACGTTTATTAGAATGCATTGTGGCTGTATTCATAATACAGATTCAGCAATTCATCCATCTTGTCGTTCATGATGACCATCAGGTCGGAAGCCGTATCATAATCTTTGACAGCCAGGGCTTTTTTGATTTTGGAGAAGATAGACAGATTCTTTTCCGTATCGCGGCCCAGTTCTGTACGGAGCGTGTTGATGATCTTCCAGCGTTCAACTTCCAGCGGGTTGGAATCGGCTTCTGTATGAAGTTGTTTGCAGGCAATGACCTTTTCCAGGTTGTCCGGGATGATGCGGTACTGGAGTTCCAGAGCCCAGCGGGTAAGAGCGCCCAGTTTAAACGATTCTACGAAACGTTTTTCAAAGGCACCTTTGGTAATTTCTGCCAGTTTTTCCGGATATTCGTCGAGAGCTTTGAAGTTTTCCCAGACGGTCTTCGGAGCCTTGCCAAACATGTCAGCCCGTTCTTCATCGGTAAAGGCTTCAAATACATCGACTTCGCTGCGGTATGCACGGTCTTTTTCAAGGTAATCGGCGTCATCGCCCGGTTTCTTCGAAAGTTCGGCACATAATTCAGCCGGTGTCTTGCCACTGGACAGGGTATATTTGATACCGTCGAGAGCGGCAATATACAACAGGGAAATGGCAATGTAAGTATTAGTGAAAGCGTTAGGAGCACGCAGTTCGAAACGGGTAGCAGCCGGTTTCATCGTATTGCGGATCAGGCCGATGAGGACCGAACGGTTACGGGACTGTACAGCCGGTGTTTCGCCACCGAGGGCTGTTACGATGCAGACCGGAGCTTCAAAGCCCGGTTTGAGACGATTGAGGGCATCGTTTGTCGAAGAAACGAACGGATTGATGACTTCGTAATGTTTCAGGATGCCCATGATAGCACCATAGCCGAGAGCAGACAGGAATTCCTGGGACATGTCATCAGGATTGTAGAGGTTGACGAATTTACCGTTCTTCATGATGGCACCGATGCCGATATGGGTGTGTTCGCCACTGCCGGCAACGCCTTGAATCGGTTTAGCCTGGAACGTAACTTCAAGACCGTTTTCACGGAATACTTCACGGACGATGACACGGGCCTGGATTTCGTTATCAGCCGTCTGTACGGGATCGCCTGTGTATTTCCAGTCGATTTCGAGCTGTTCGAGAACGTAAATCAGATTACCGGAATCATCAATTTGGGCTTTGATACCACCGACTTCTTTATGACCCATTTCTGGTTCGAGGCCATAGAGACGGAGGCGTTCAACAGCCTGTTCCAAAGCTGTACGGACTACGCCGTGTGTACGCTGCCAATACGATTCCTGCAGTTTCTGTGTAACGGAAAGGCTGCGTGTTGCCACTTCCTGGCTCGGGGTCTTGACCCAGAATTCCAGTTCGGTTGCCGTCGTAAATACGATTTTTTCGATATCGTCAGTATTAATGGTCAGGCCTTTGACGCCGTATTTTTTGATGACTGCCAGAAGTTCATCATTAACATAATTCAATGTGTTGCGGAGAATGGAACGGGAATCGATATAGCCCGTTGCATGACGCAGAAAGCTGGGGATACGGAGAGTACCAACCGGCTTGCCTGTTGCATAATCGATGTTGCCATCGTTATAATCGACGAACCAGTTTACACCGGGGTCAGCCTTGATATCAACACGGGCATTGGAAAGCGTTGCAATACCCGGCAGGACGACGGAAGAACCATCTGTCTGGAAAGCCGTTGCATTGAAGAAATCATCATAGTCATCAAAGAACGTAGAAATAGGAATCTTTTCATCTGTATCATTGCCGGCGAGATCGACGCCTACGAGAGATACAAATTTGATTTCCGGATGCTGTTCGAGCAGGGCCAATACCCCTTCTTTACCATACTGACCTGCAGGAATGACATAAACTAAATCTTCTTTTACCATACCCAATTCCTCCTTAACAAATAAAAAAGACTTCTCCCCAAAAATTTGGTTTGAAGTCTTCTTTGACTTGATTCATGACTTATTTTGTTGTCTAAATCATGGTTAAATATTACAATCAATCAGCGGATTTGTCAAGCGATTTATGATAAATTCACTACTTGTTTTGTAAGATTTTTTTGACGGTCTGGGAAACGACCTTCCCGTCGGCTTTGCCCTTGACTTTCGGCATGACGAGTTTCATGACATCGCCCATCTTAAGAGACGACGCATCCTGCCC
>NZ_ONTA01000105.1:0-8208 GCF_900320625.1 Megasphaera sp. DJF_B143 | reverse complement strand
TATGGCTCAATTACTTACGTAAATTCGCCATACCCGCCAGAAGTCCCCCACCTAAGAGGTGGAGGACTTCTGGCGGATTAGGTTAAAAGAAGATATACGAATATATGACGGGACAGAAAGACAAAGCCGTTCATCATATGCAGATACTGGTTGACGCACATCCGGAATGGAAAAAGGACAGGATGCTCAGTTACATCATCAGCCGGAAGTATATTGCGCTGAATCAGAAAGACCGGGGTCTTGCTTATTACCAGGACTACCTGTCCCACGATGCCAATCCCGCCCGGGGCCATCTGGACTATGCACGTCTGCTGACCCAATCCGGAAAACTATCTTACAACCGATACAGCTAAAAAGGGAGCTGTACCTGCCGATATGTATACCGCCGTACTGACGGAAAGCATATCACAGGCCAGCTCCTTTTTCTTTATGAACGGCTCTGTATGAGCAAATGATTCTGTTATAAGAAGGAAGCAAACGTTCCGGCCAGTACGACCGAGGTAATGGTAACCGTTACGAAACCACCTACCAGCATGGACGGGAACATACGACTCATAAGGAATTCCTTTTCTTCAGGAGACGTTGCCAGAGAATCACAGGTCGATTCCGTAATGATGATATTGGGCGGGAAACCATACAGGGCAGTAAGTCCATTGGCAAATGCCAGGTAAAACGAAATATGAAGAACACGAGCGGCAATAAAGGCAATGATAGCCATGCCGATAACGCCGATGATAATCAGGACGAACATGGGCCCGATAATGGATAACAACATTTCCTGCGTGCAGTCTTTCAGGCCATCAAATATGAACATCATCAGTGCAAACATGCAAATGCCGTACGAATTCGCTTTGTTCAGGGCATCGCGGTCGAGGAAACCAATGGTACAGAAGACGACACCAAACACAAGAGCCCAGATAGCACCGGAAATTCCCGTCGCCGAACCAGCCAGGGTCGCCAGCCATGCGACAAATCCCAGCTTTCCTAATTTTACAACAGTCGTATCGAACTGAGCCGGCAGCTGTGGCAGAATCGTTTTGGCATGACTGACACCTACGGCGGCGTTGGCATTTTCTACGGCATGTTTATCGGCTTCACTCATGGTGACTTTTCCGGCCCGGAATAATTTCAATTGTTGTTTTCCGTACGTTTTAAGGCAAACCGCCGTCAGAGGATAGCCGGCAAAACCTTGTACACAATATATCGTAATGGCAAAGACAGCCGCCGTCACGAGTCCTGCCTTGGCAGCAGCCTGCTGCATGATCGTAGCCGCGACAATCCCGCCGGTCAGAGCCGGAAGTCCCGTAATCATGAGGGTCCGGTCCATAAACAGGGGGCACAGGAACCAGCAGGCCGTACACATCCCGATCAGACCGGCAAGACAGATGACAATGGTCCGCCATTGCATCATAAGCTGTTTCAGGCTGAGTACCGTTCCCATATGGACCAGTAACAGGAACAGGCCCAGTGTAGCACCAAACGGCAGCAGTACACTATCTGTAATCAGATTATACGGCAGGATAAACCAGTAACCCAGCAGCATCAGAATAGCCGTAACAAAGACAGATGGCACCCAGGCATGAGTAAGTTTGTCTACCCATTCCCCGGCAATATAAAATATAGCACAGATGGTAAAAGCTAAAGCAAAGTTATACATACAATCACCCTTTCTTGTATGTTCCGGCTGCCAGACGATCCCCACCGCAGCAGCCTTGTATCTCCATGATTCTGTATCAGCTATTTTGTTTCAGCCAGTCAATGGCCATCTGGGCATATACCCGTGCACCGCCGGCAAGAACTGATTCATCAGAGGTAAAATAATTGCTGTGATTCGGATAGGTTGCGTTACAATCGGGATTATGGGTACCTACAAATATGAAACATCCCGGTTTGTCTTCCTGATAAAATGCAAAGTCTTCTCCGCCCATGACCAGATCACTTTCCTGAATGGCATCGGGTCCCAGCACTTCCGTCACAGCCTGGCGGGCGATGGCCGTACAGGCATCGTCATTAATGGTGGGCAGAATGAGGAACTGATAGTCTAATTCTGCCGTGGCGCCATAGGCTTTGGCCGTTTCTTCTACAATGCGTTCCATCCGTTCCTTCAGTTCCGGGCCGATTTCGCGGCGGAAATACCGCGTTGTCCCTTCCAGTACGGCTTCGCCGCTCACAATATTCCAGCGATCGCCACCCTGGAATTTACCGACCGTCACGACGACCGGATCAATGGCATAGAGCTGACGGGATACAATGGACTGGAGATTCGTAACAATAGCCGAACCGACCACGATGGCATCGACGCCGGACCAGGGCTGGGAACCGTGAGACTGGACTCCGTGAATGCGGATAGTAAATTTATCTGCCGCCGCCATGAACGGGCCAGTGCGGATGGCAACGGTACCAGCCGGTACGCTGCTCCAGATATGGGCACCGAAAATGGCCCCTATTTTCGCAAACCAGTCACCAAATTTCTTCATATAGACCGCGCCTTTGCCAGCTTCCTCTGCCGGCTGAAATACCAGATAGACATCGCCATATATTTGATCTCTTATATCAAGCAGCATCCGTGCCGCTCCCAGGAGCATGGCAATATGATTATCATGACCGCAGGCATGCATCCGTCCGGGAACTTCCGAAGCAAAAGGAAGTCCTGTTTTTTCCGTTACAGGAAGAGCATCTATATCGGCCCGGAGAGCCACCGCTTTTCCAGGATGGGCACCGGAAATCCTGGCAACCAGTCCTGTATGTTTTTCTTCATTAATCTGATACGGAATTCCCCATTCATCCAGAACAGATGCTATCCTCCGCGTAGTTTCTGTCTCCTCGAAACTGAGTTCCGGATGCCGGTGAAACTCCCTGCGCAGGCGGATGATGTCATCATTATATCGTTCCATCAGCTTATCATGTTCCATATGTTTTCACTCCAATCACATAAATATTCATTAAATAATACGAATACGACATAGTAAAGAAAATAAGATTTGATAATCGAAAGATAATTCTTTTTCAATATATCATCTTAGCGCTTTTTTATTCTTTGTACGCGTACATGAAAATCATACAGTTTTTATTTTTTGTCCGGCCAGTTAGAATATAAACGCATTAATTAAATGCGTTTATATTCTTTATAGCTTGATTTTACGTCATTTTCATTATTTTGTAAAGCATTTATTTTAAATTATAAATGCTAATACTAATATTATTCCAATTATTTTTAAATTTTATAGAATATGCATAAAACAATGCCTTATTTGATATGTCTATTGCGAAATTACAAATATCAATTAATTATTGTGAAAAATGTTTTGTTTTATCTCAATCAATTACCAAAACGCATATTCAGAACTTCTATTTTTATGCATTTAGAAAAATTTGGCTTATTATGAAATATTTTAAGAAAACAAGGGTATTAATTTACTATATTTAATACTTTCACACTGCTATATTGTCCATTTCACAAAGACAGAAGAACATTTCGTATATGACGTTCCCCGTTTTCTGAATACCGATTGTATAAGCTTGTCATATATATTTAGTCAGGTCCATGGCAATTCCTATCCTGGCAGCTAAAAATCCATATAGGCACAGGCATTTTTTCTGCCCTGGTATCGATAAACAAGAAATAGTATAATAGATCCAGAATAATTGACAGGAAAGGTGACGAACTGATGAAACAATTGGAAGTCGTAGCGGCTATTCTGACGTATAATGGAAACATTCTCTGCATGCAGCGGGGAAAGGGGAAATATCCTTATGTATCGTTCAAATATGAATTTCCTGGCGGAAAAATAGAAGCGGGAGAATCACGGCACGCCGCACTGGAACGGGAATTACGGGAAGAAATGAACATTCATACGACCATCAAGGAAAGTGACTTATATATGACGGTCCATCATCAGTACCCCGATTTTGCCATTACCATGCATGCCTTCTATTGTCCCCTCTCTTCACCGGAATTTATCCGCAAAGAGCATATTGCGTCATGCTGGCTTCCGCCGCAGGAACTGCCATCCCTGGACTGGGCGGCAGCCGATCAGCCTATCATGGAAAAATTAGTTTCTGAATCGAAACCGGATTAAATAGTAAAGGGTGCTCCACGATGACGACAGGCAATGTACTGGAAAATTGTTTACGCGAAGGTTTTATCGATTATAATACGAAAGCGGATTCACGGTATGTTCCCCGTATTGTGACCAATAACCGCGCACAAAAGACGAAAGTGCTGGATACACTGGTTACGCAGCTTTCTTATTGCGATGAGTTTTATTTTTCCGTAGCCTTTATCACCAAATCAGGCATTGCCTGCCTGAAAGATGTGCTGCTGGAATATAAAGACCGTCCGGTCAAAGGCTATATCCTGGCTTCCCAGTATCTGAACTTCACTGAACCCGACGCCCTTCGCGACCTGCTCACCCTGCAGACCTACCTCTGTCCGCCATCATCCATCGAGCTCCGCATGGTCACGGAAGACCACGGCTTCCACGCCAAAGGCTATCTGTTCCATCTGCCCAACCGGACTCAGGAAAACTACACGATGATCCTGGGCAGCAGCAACCTCACGGCCTCCGCCCTGACGACAAACCAGGAATGGAATGTCTTTTTCACCTCATCCAAAGATGGCGGCCTCATCCGGCAGATGCGTTCGGAATTCGATACGCTTTGGGAGGAAGCCGTCCCCGTCGATGAAAACTGGATCAACGCGTACGAACGTGTATACACCTGTAACAGGCCCCGGCATACCCATCTGGCACGCATGCAGACCATCAATCCCAATGCCATGCAGAAGGAAGCCCTGCAGGGACTCCGGCAGCTGCGCGACCAGGGCGCTGACAGAGGGCTCCTCATTTCGGCAACGGGGACAGGCAAAACCTACCTGTCTGCTTTTGACGTGCGCATCTTCCAGCCAAAGCGTTTCTTATTCGTCGTCCACCGGGAACTCATCGCCAAAGCGGCCCGCCGGAGTTATGAAACCGTCTGGTGTGATCGGGAAGATACGGGCCTGTTATCCGGCAATCAGAAAGACTGGAATGCACCTTACCTCTTCTGTACGATCCAGACCCTTTCCCAGCCTGACGTATATACAAAATTCTCTCCGGACTCGTTTGATTATATTGTCGTCGATGAAGTACACCGTGCCGGAGCGGCTTCCTACCAACGGATATTCCACTATTTCAAACCCCGGTTCTGGCTGGGCATGACGGCCACGCCGGAACGGTCCGACGATTTCGATATCTACGAACTGTTTCATCACCACATCGCCTATGAAATCCGTCTCCATCAGGCATTGGCGGAAAATATGCTGGTACCGTTCCACTATCACGGCATTGCCGATATTTCCGTAAACGGGGAACTACTGGATGAATCCGCCACCATACAGGATCTGACCTGCGAAGAACGGGTCCGCCATATCCTGTACTACTCTTCTTATTACGGGTGTGATGGAAACCGCCTGCGCTGTCTTATATTCTGCAGCCGCGTCGAAGAAGCCCGCATACTGGCCGGCTTATTGCAAAAGCATGGCCGCCGGGCCATAGCACTCAGCGGTGATTCTACCCCGGAAATGAGGGATGATGCCATCCGCCGCCTCGAAGGCAGTCCGGATACGACGCCTGATTATATCGAGTACATCCTGACCCGCGATATATTCAACGAAGGGGTCGATATTCCCTCAATCGACCAGATCATCATGCTGCGCCCTACCCAGTCGGCCATCATCTTCGTCCAGCAATTGGGCCGCGGCCTGCGCAAATTCCCCCATAAACGCTATCTGGAAGTCCTCGATTTCATCGGCAATTACAAAAACAATTTTCTTCTGCCTATCGCCCTCTACGGAGACCGCACCTACAACAAGGACGATGTGCGGCGTACGATGTCACAGAATTTCCTGCCCGGTTCCACCTCTGTCCATTTCCAGGATGTCGTCAAAGAAAAAATATACGAAGCCATCAACAACCGGAAATGGCTGGCCGATGCGCAGGAACTAAAGCAGTCTTATAAAGATTTGAAATACCGTCTGGGACGGCGGCCGCTCATGATGGATTTCGTAAGGCTTGGGGATAAAGATCCGTACTTATATGTCAAAAAAAGTCAGTCCTATTTCGCCTACGCCCAAAGCATCGATAAGACACCGGCAACGCTCACGGAAGACCATGAAGCCGTGCTGAAACTGGTCAGTCTGGAACTGGCCAACGGCAAACGGCTGGAGGAATTGTGGATCCTGCAGTATCTCTTATCCCATCCTTCCCTTTCTATAGGCGATCTCCGGGCGTATATACGTCATACCTGTGGCTATGAAACATCGGAAAAAACGATTGCCGGCATCGAAAATGTCCTGTCCCTGCACTTTTTTACACAGACGGCCCAGAAAAAATACCGGCACATTGCCCTCGTATCGCTCAAGGAAGATCAGTTCGTCCTGACGCCCCAGATGAAGTTCCTCATAAAAAACAGCGAATTTCTGACCTATTTGAACGATTGTCTGGCCTATGGCATATACCAGTTCCACAAGCAGACCGACGGCCAGGCCTATGCCGGCGGATTCGTCCGCTATGGAAAATACTCCCGTAAAGACGTATCGCGCCTGCTCAATTATAAGACGAACCGCGAAGGGACGCTCAATGGCTATGCCATCGTCGATGACAGCGATTTTGAAACGACGGGACGGCGCACCTGCCCGATTTTTGTCACCTATAAAAAGAGCGACGATATTTCCGAAAGCACCAAATACGAAGACCAGTTCATCGCGCCCGGCCGCTTCAGCTGGATGACCCGGTCCCGTGTCCGGCTGGATTCCAGAGAAGTTCCCAAAATCCAGTCACCACTGACACGGAAACTGCTCTTTGTCAAAAAAAGTGACAGCGAAGGCACCGATTTCTACTATCTGGGAGACCTCGCGGTAGTCGCCGGACCACTACAAAAAGAAATGACTGGCAATGATGGGAAAATCCTGCCAGTCGTCAATTTCCAGTTCAAGCTGGATGTCCCGGTCGAAACCAGGCTGTATGAATATCTTACCCACTGACCGGCCGATAGGGGATTCCGTTACCGTTTCATCAACCGGTGCACCATACGGATGCAGAAAACAAACAGGATTCCTGCCATGCATCCGGCACTATCCAGCAGGACATCATGCCCGGGAAAATGCACGGAAAATGGCACGGCAGTCCTCATGAGAGGGGAACCCATATTCCGGATGCCACTGGACGGCCCATACAAAGCGTTTCCCCGGCATATAGACGGCTTCTACAAGGCCATCCTCCGATAGGGCCATTTCCCGCAAATCCGGTGCCAGTTTCCGTATAGCCTGGTGATGAATGCTGTTGACGCCCATATGCTCCGTCTGCAACAGATCATAAAGCGGCGTGTCCCGCAGGACCCGGACCGTATGAACAGGCCGGTCATAGGGAGGCGTCATATGATGATCCGTGTCTGACGGATGCTGCAGCGGCAGGTCCTGGTATAACGTACCTCCCAGTGCCACATTCAGGATCTGCAGTCCCCGGCAGATTCCCAGGACAGGCATATCCTGAGCCAGTGCATGGGATATGACCCTCTCTTCCATCACATCTCTCGTCTCATTCCATTCAACCGATGCATTCACCGGTTCCTCCTGATACAGCGAAGGATTGACATCGTGTCCCCCGGTCAGCAGGATCTGGTCACAAAGCCCGACAAGCCGTTTCACTTCATCCTCATCCTGCGTCATAGGGAAAATAAAAGAATCCATCCCTGCCGCTTTCAAGCCTTCCATATATGCCGGCAACATCCAGATACTTTCCTTTTCATCATCCCAGAGCGGCATCACGCCGACCATTTTTTTCATAATCAACCCCTCCTCATCATAAATCCAGTCCGACATAAAACAACATTCCTCAATCCCTCATAGCGTGAAGACTCCGTTATCCACGCCAGTCTGTACATTCTAAAATGGATTTCCTGGTGACCGTATAATGCCACGGCTGCTTTTTCTTCCTTTTTCCTCCGCTAAATCCCGGACGGCCATGCCTCATTAATTTCCAGACTCTGTCTTTGATAAAACCGGGGACATCTGAACGCACGGCATAGGATGCCAGATGGTCATAGATTGCCAGAATCGTATCTTCCAGTGAGCGGAAATATAAGGGTTGTACATGAAATTTTTTCATCGTACCGGCTTCACCGCGTATTAAGTTCTTGTGGACAAAAGGACCATGATAAATCAGGATTCTC
>NZ_ONTA01000094.1:0-4351 GCF_900320625.1 Megasphaera sp. DJF_B143 | reverse complement strand
CGCGTATCCGATGCGCATGGAACGAAGCTCACTATGTATCACTATGAACCGCTGCTCATGGATATGGTCAATGATCCCCGCCTCGATGTCGATTTTGCCGACGCCTTCAGTGAACTCGGGGAAGAATTTGATATCAAAGACGATGATTTCGCCGAAGGGTCTACCGATGTGGGCAATGTGAGTTATATCACCCGGGTCAGTCAGCCCAGTCTTTGTATCGGCTATGACATATCGGCCCATACGCCGGAATTTGCCGCCGCTGCCGGTAGCCGATATGCAAAAATACAGGCACTTGTCGGAGCCAAGGCCATGGCCCGTGTGGCTATCGATGTACTGCATGAAAAACCGGTCCGGGAAAATCCGGCAGATGAACGGGAAGCGGCGTGGCGTCAGGCTTTTGGTGGATAGAACTGATATATGGGCTTGTCATACCAGACGATAGAGACAAAAAAACGGCAGCAACATGACTGTGAAAGTGCGTGTTGCTGCCGTTTTTTATTAGGGAACCTATCGTTCCTTATAGCAGGATATATTTTAATACAAAGATGACGGCCAGGACGTACATGAGAGGACTGATTTTCTTTTGTCCACCGGTCAGTACGTTGACGACTACGTAGGAAATGACGCCAAATGAGATGCCTTCGGAAATGCTGTAGCAGAACGGCATGGCAATGATGGTAATGTAGGCCGGGATAGATTCGGAGAAGTCATTGAAATCGATTCCGGCTACGGAAGTGAGCATGAGGAAACCAACGATGACCAGGGCCGGTGCCGTTGCAAAGGCCGGGATGGCCATAAAAATCGGCGAGAGAAACAACGAGAGCAGGAAGAGGACAGCTATGGTCATGGCAGTCAGGCCAGTGCGTCCACCTTCACTGACGCCGGTAGCGCTTTCGACGAAGGTCGTCGTCGTACTCGTGCCGAGGACGGCCCCGATGGTGGTGGCACAGGCATCGGCCATGAGGGCGCCTTTGATGCGGGGCAGTTTGCCGTTAGCATCGAGCATGTTGGCTTTGGACGATACACCGATGAGTGTACCCAGGGTATCGAAAAGATCGACGAAGAGGAAAGCGAACATGACGACCAGAAAATCAAGGCTGAATACATTGCTGAAATCGAGCTGGCCCAGAATGGGTGTCATGCTGGCCGGGACGAACGAGGCGGCACCGGCGGAGAGATTGGGGATGACACTGAACATTTTCAGCTCCGGATTGGGTACATAGAGGCCGGCCAGTTCGCAGATGACGGCCAGAATCCACGTGCCCAGGATGCCCCAGAGAATATTGCCCCGTACTTTTTTGACCATCAGGATGCCCGTGAACAGAATCCCAATCATAGCGATGAGGACGGTGATACCGACGGTGTGGAAGGTACCGGTTGCCACAGACTGCTTAAAGGAAAACAGGGAAATCTTGGTAGCCGGGTTGGCGACGATGATCTGGGCATTGAGCAGACCGATAAGGGCGATGAACAGGCCGATACCGGCAGATACGGCTTTTTTCAGTGTCATGGGAATGGCATTGAAGATAGCTTCGCGGACGTTCGTAAGGGATAAGACGATGAATATGATGCCTTCAATAAAAACCGCGGCCAGCGCCATTTGCCAGGAATAACCCATCTGCAGGACGACCGTAAAGGCGAAGAAGGCGTTGAGGCCCATGCCGGGTGCCAGAGCGAAGGGATAGTTGGCAAAGGCAGCCATAAAGACCGTACCCAGACAGGAAGCCAGGGCCGTTGCCGTAAGGACAGCGCCCTTATCCATGCCGGTGATGCTTAAAATTGCCGGATTGACGGCCAGAATATAGGCCATGGTCATGAATGTCGTGATACCAGCCAGCATTTCTGTCCGGGCTGTCGTGCCATTAGCTGATAAATGGAATAGCCGGTCCAGAAAACCAGTTTCAGTTTGCATAGTGTATCTCCTTTCAATAAAAACATAAGGAATATAAAAACATATATTTTATTATAAATTGATTACTCTCAATGGGCAACAAAAATCTGATATATATGAGAGGAAGATGAGAAAAAGATTTTCGGGAAAAGAAAGAGACTGCCTGGAAAGACAGTCTCAATAGTGTTACTCTTTTATGGCTTCGTTTAAACGGACTCCGTTGAGAAAGGGCAGGGTCGGTTTTTCTTTGGGATCGACCGGTTCGCGGATGCTTTCAAAGGTCGTCGTAAGCATCAGCTTCAGGCGGTTGGTCTGATTGACCGAGCTGGCACTGGGGTCGTAGTCGATGGCGACGATATTCGTTTCGGGAAATGCCGCTTTCAAGGTCTTGATCATGCCCTTGCCAGTCACGTGGTTGGGCAGGCAGGCCCAGGGTTGGAGGCAGACGATGTCTTTGGCGCCCCGTTTGATCAGATCGATCATATCCCCGGTCAGGAACCATCCTTCGCCGGCTTCATGGCCGAGAGACAGGAATTTCTTTGCGTCTTCGGCAATGTCGTAAATCGACGTGATGGGGTCGAAGTGGCGGCTCCGGGCTACGGCTTCCCTGTAGGGTTTGCGGTACCATTCCAGCAGCTTCACGAAGGACTTGCTCTTGAAGTTATTCCACCAGCTGCCAGACAGGTGTTTGTAACGGAACTGGTCGTCGAGGAGACCGTAGAAGAAGAAGTCAGCCAGACCGGATACGATGATTTCCCCGCCTTCTTCTTCAATCATGCGCACAATGTGGTTGTTAGCAATGGGATGGAATTTGACGTAAATTTCCCCGACCAGTCCGATACGGGGTTTCTTTTCGTCGGTCATATCGATGTTATCGAATTCCTGCACCATGGCGCGGATATTCTTCACGAAGGTGGAGCGGTCGGCCTTTTTCAGGTCGGCCATACATTTATCCTGCCATTTTTTAAACAGGGCTTCGGCCGTACCTTTTACCTTCTCATAGGGACGGGTCCGGTACAGCACCTGCTGCAGCGTATCGCCGTAAATCATGCCCATGACCAGGCGGTGCCAGAAGCCGATATGGGGCTGGAATCCCGGCTGTTTGTTCAGTCCCTTGAGGTTCAGGGACAGGATGGGGATATCGCCCAGATTGGCATCGGCCAGGGCTTTTCGTATCATGCCGATGTAGTTGGTAGCACGGCAGCAGCCTCCCGTCTGGGAAATCATGACGGACGTATGTTTCAGGTCGTATTTGCCCGATTTAAGCGCCGTAATAATCTGGCCAAGGGACATGATTGCCGGATAGCAGGCGTCGTTGTGAATATACGCCAGGCCGGTGTCGATTGCCTTCTGTCCTTGGTGATGGATCATTTCTACCCGGTATCCTTCATAATCGAAGGCCGGTTTGAACAGGGGAAAATGAATCGGCGTCATAGATGGGGCGAGGATGACATCCTTTGCCTTGTCTTCTTTGGTGAAGACGGCCTTTTCATACGTATAAGGTTCGGGTTTGTCCGAAACGGGTTTGCGGTGGTTCATGACGAACAGAAGGGACCGCAGGCGGATACGGATAGCACCGAGGTTGGAGCCTTCGTCGATTTTCAGCAGCGTATGGATTTTATGTCCGTGTGCCAGAATTTCCTGCACCTGATCGGCGACGATGGCATCGAGACCACAGCCGAAGGAATTCAGTTCCACCAGTTCCAGGTTGGCATGCTGTTCGACGTACTGGGCCGCACGGTAGAGGCGGGAGTGATAGGACCACTGATCTACAACTCGCAGGTGTCCCGGGAATTGTCCCAGCGGTGCCACCCCGTCTTCGGTGAGGACGGCAAGGCCCAGGCTGTTGATGAGTTCGGGAATGCCGTGATTGATTTCCGGATCGACGTGATAGGGGCGGCCGCAGAGGACGATAGCCCGTTCGCCTTTTTTGGCGAGCATGTCCAACGTGGCTTTGGTCATGGCATAGTATTGCTGCTTATACGCTTCTTCTTCTTTCCAGGCAGCTTCACAGGCCTCTTTGATTTCGCCTTTTTCCAGTCCCCATATGCGGAGTTCATCCTGCAGGCGCGGGACAATGCGTTTGGGGTCGTGGAGCGGCAGGAATGGGCACAGGTACCGTGTATTCGTATCGCTCAGCCGTTCGGCCATGTTATTGCGGATGACTTCCGGGTAACTCATGACCATGGGGCAGTTGAACGTATTGTCTTTACTGCCTTCTTTGGGCCCGTTCTGGATGCAGGGATAGAAGATGCGATCGACCCCTTTTTCCAGCAGGTTTTCAATATGGCCGTGGACGAGTTTGGCCGGATAGCAGGCCGAATCGGAAGGAATCGTTTCCATGGCCTTTTCAAAGAGCTTTTTAGACGAAGGATCGGATAAGACGACGCGGTATCCAAGGTGGGTGAAGAAGGTAAACCAGAAGGGATAATCTTCATACATATTGAGCACGCGGGGAAT
>NZ_ONTA01000293.1:0-8642 GCF_900320625.1 Megasphaera sp. DJF_B143 | reverse complement strand
TGAAGGTCATCCAGACAGATCCGGGCCTGCGTGGTGATACAGCTACAGGTGGCAGCAAACCGGCTACCCTTGAAACCGGCTATGTCGTCAAAGTACCTCTCTTCATCAACGAAGGCGAAGTTCTCCAGATCGATACCCGTACAGGGAACTATATCGGCAGAGCATAAGTTGTCATGGCAAGGGGCTGTCGTGAGAAGTGAAAGGCTTCTTGCGCCAGCCTCTTTTTTGTAGTCAGGTGACGCGTATGGAAACGACGAATCAAAATGACCTGGGCAGTATTCATATCAGTGATAAAGCTATCTCGTCCATTGCTGCCAGGACGGCGGCCCTCGTGCCCCACGTCCATGCCCTGGATGCGACGCTGGCTGAATCGGCGGCCCGCCGCCTTGGGCGGGGCAGTCTGTCCCAGGGAGCCGTAACCCGTATCAGCGGCAATGTGGCAGAAATCACACTGCGGCTGATCGTGGAAAGCGGATACCGTATCCCCGATATAGCCCTCAAGGTGCAAAAAGCGGTCAAAGATGCGGTAGAACGCGATACGGGCTGCCAGGTCGACGCCGTCCATATTCTGGTTGCAGGTATCGTCTTCCCGGAAGATAAGGAGGCAGGGCAATGACTGGCGAAACAAAAGACATTGAATTTTTCGTCAACGATTCCGTATATGTCCAGGTCGTGTCATTGGCACTGCAAGAATTTTCTGACCTGATTCCTGCCAAAGGCCGAAATGTGAATGTGCACCAGCAGGAAGGAACGCTGACTGCTGATATCCACGTCTATGGATACTACGGCGATAATTTGTGTGTACTGGCCAGGACTGTCCAGGAGCATGTGGCGGCAGCGCTGCAGGAAATGGCAGACCCGCAGACTCTGGAAGTCCATGTGACAGTCGATGATGTTGTATTGAAGGAACAATCCTGATAGGAGGTCCGCGTGAGCAGACATAGAGCACGCCAGAAGGCGTTAGAAATATTATTTTCCAGAGAATTCCATGGAAAAGATGACATTCAGTATCAAGAAGATGAAATCCTGAATTCTGTAAATGGAACAGATGATGAAGATACGCCGGTCGTACAGGATGAAGAAAATTATTGTGATTACCTGGTTACGACGACGACAGAGCATATGAATGAATTTGACCAGATTATCCAGTCTCTGGCAAAAGGGTGGGATGTATCCCAGATGAACCGGGCGGATAAGAACGTCATGCGTATGGCGTTATGTGAACTCCTATACCCGAAAGATGTGGATATGGCCGATGCGGTCATCCTCAACGAAGCCATTGAGCTGGCCAAAGAATTCAGTGGCCATAAGTCGTCCCGGTTCGTCAATGGCATTTTAGGGACGTACGTTCGTCAAAGGAAGTAAGAGGATATGAATCTCTATCTGGGAATCGACACAAGCTGCTATACTACATCAGTATGTCTTCTCGGAGAAGATGGACGTGTCGTACGGGATGAACGGCGTATCCTGACTGTACCCAGCGGTGGCCGCGGAATCTCCCAGTCTCAAATGGTCTATCAGCATACGCGGAATCTGCCGGAACTCATAGAACGGCTCCGCCCGGCGCTGGAAGGCAGCCGGATCGGGGCCATCGGGGTGACTCATCAGCCACGGCGCAGAGAAGACAGCTATATGCCGGCATTTCTGGCCGGATGGGGCTGTGCACGCAGTCTGTCAGCTATGCTTCAGGTGCCGTTATACTGCATCAGTCATCAGGAAAATCACCTCCTGGCAGCCCTTAGACCATTGGGAACGGTACCGGCGGATCCGTTTACGGGCCTTCATTTATCTGGCGGGACGACGGACCTTCTGCATGCCGTTGCCGATGAGGAGGGACTGTCCATTTCCCGCATTGGCGGAACGAGCGACATCAGTGCCGGACAGTTTATCGACCGCGTTGGTGTCGCCCTGGGATTTTCTTTCCCCGCAGGCGTGCATCTCGATGCCATGGCCCGGAAGGGAGATATGGACATCAAAGGGAGCCGCGTCTTTTGCCGCGATGGGGAAATCAGCTATTCCGGCCCGGAATCGCAGGCCCAGCGCCAGATAGCCGGTGGCACGGCCGATAGCTGTGCCATGAGCTGCTGGACGCTGAAGACCGTTTGGAACGGCCTTCAGGAACTGCTCGATGCAGGACTTGCCGGTGGCATGGATAAACTGGTTGCCGTAGGCGGCGTCATGAGCAACGGATTCCTCCGCAGCCAGCTGCTGCGTTATGCCGGCCGGCACCATGTCCGGGTCATCCTGGCCCCCGACGGATACAGCGCCGACAATGCCTCTGGTGCCGCATTCTGGGCACTTTGGAAGGAGAGGGGCCATTTATGAAATATGCATCGGTAACAGAGGTCGTACGGCGCATTAAAGATGATCTGCAGAGCGATTACCGCCTGCAGAGCATTGCCATGGAAGGCAGTATCATCGGCCTGAAGCGGGCGTCGAACGGCCATTATTATATGAATCTCCATGACGAAACGTGTTCTATCCGGGCCATTTTGTTCCGCAGTCGCGTAGGCCATTCTATGGATGGCGTGCGTGAAGGGGACCAGGTCGTAGTCATAGGGTCTATCAATGTCTATGAAAAAGGCGGCACTGTGTCCTTTATTATTGAAAAACTCTTTGCCCGTGGCGTAGGTACGCTGCAACAACAATATGAAAAGATCAAGAAAGAGTTATATGAGAAAGGATATTTTGCACCAGAGCACAAAAAAAATATCCCCCGGTTTCCCTGGACTGTCGGTGTCCTTACGTCGGCGACGGGGGCCGTTCTGCACGATATCCATAAAATAGCAGCTGAACGCAATCCCTACGTGGAGATCCGCTTGTTTCCTGTTCCCGTGCAGGGGGCAGGTGCCGAAACGGTCATTGCCAGGACTCTGGAAAAGGCCGGTAAGGATCGGAACCTCGACGTGCTCATTCTGGCCCGCGGCGGCGGTTCCATGGAAGACTTGTGGTGCTTTAATAGCCCACAGGTCGTACAGGCCATCTATGACGCTCAGGTACCGGTCATTACGGCTATCGGTCATGAGACCGATACGACACTGGCCGACTACGCTGCGGATGTGCGGGCTGCGACACCGACCCATGCGGCCGAACTGGTATTTCCCGACTTTGAAGAAATCCAGATGGACCTGGCAGCTATGGCAGACCAGGCGTATCAGTCTGTCATTCTGCGCCTCGATCGTCTGGAACGGGAATTGGGGCGGACCGTAGCAGCGCTGCAGACCCGCCGCTATGATGCATTCCTTTCTATGAAGGATGAGTCTGTATCCCAGCTGGTCCGTCTGGCCCGGCAGCATCTGGACCTGAAACTGACACGGGAAGCGGGGCGCCTGCAGGCTCTGAAAGCATCGCTCAGCGCTATGAATCCGGCCCTTCTGGTACGAAAAGGGTATGGGCAGCTGGAGCAGGGCGGTCATGTCCTCAAGGATATCCGCTCACTTGAGCAGAATCAGCTCTTGACGATACAACTCCTGGAAGGAACAATTTTAACGGAAATAAAAGAGGTAACAATCCATGGCAGCGACAAACGCAAAACTAAAAAACTTTGAAACGAATTATGCGACACTGGAAAAACTGGTGCAGGATTTGGAATCACCGGATCTGACGCTGGCCCAGTCACTGGACTTGTTTGAAAAAGCTATCAAAGTATCCCAGTCCTGCGAAAGCGCGCTGGAATATGCCCGGCAGCGGGCCCAAGTCCTGGCAGATATGCAGAAAGGGCCGGATACAGATACGCTGACAGAGGAGGGAACGCTCGATTTATGACGATACAGGAGTATTTACAGGATAAAAAACAAATGGTCGATCAGCGTCTGGCAACACTGCTTCAGACGGATGTACCCCAGTTTTCCCGTTTATATGAATCCATGAATTACAGCCTCCTTGCCGGGGGCAAACGGCTGCGTCCCGTTTTATTCCTGGCGACGCTGGAAGCATTGGGAAAGAATCCGGCAGAGTATCTCGATGTGGCCTGTGCTCTCGAATGCGTCCATACGTATTCTCTGATCCACGACGACCTGCCCTGCATGGATAATGACGACCTGCGACGGGGCAAACCGACGAATCACGTCGTATATGGGGCGGGCCTGGCAACTCTGGCCGGAGACGGGCTTCTGACTTTTGCCTTTGAACTCATGGCACGTCAGACCCGGCTTGATGCAGATAAGCTGCGCCAGTGCATCGCTGTCTTTGCCAGAGCAGCCGGACCGGCCGGGATGGTCGGCGGTCAGGCCTTTGACCTGGAAAGCGAAGGAAATAAGTCTATTGGCCTTAAAGGACTGCAGCTTCTGCACCGGATGAAAACGGGCGTTATTTTTGAAGCCGCCATTGATCTGGCGGCCATTCTGGGCGACGCGACGGAAGAACAGCGGCGCATTTTCGATGCCTATGCCCTTCATATGGGACTGACATTCCAGATTACCGATGATATACTGGATTTCACAGGTGATGAAAAAACACTGGGCAAGCCGGTCGGCAGTGATGCCAGAAACAATAAGGCAACGTATGTTACGATTTTCTCTCTGCCGGAAGCCCGGCGCATGGCAGAACAGGCTGCTGCCAAAGCCGTCGGAGCCATACAGCCGCTGGGGGATGGCGCCTGGTTCCTGCGCGATCTGGTAACGTATATGCTGACACGGGTCAGCTGAGGAGGCGGGAGCATGCAGCATAAGGAACGACTGGATGTCCTGCTCGTAGAACGGGGCTTGTCGGAAAGCAGAGAAAAAGCGAAAGCGACCATAATGGCCGGCCTGGTATTCGTCGATGGTCAGCGTCTGGATAAGGCCGGGACCAAACTGTCTCCCGATGTAGACATAGTGGTCAAAGGAAATCCCATCCCCTATGTCGGCCGGGGCGGATTGAAATTGGAAAAAGCCATGGCTGTATTCCCGATTGACCTTGCCGGCGTGACGATGATGGATATCGGTGCCTCGACAGGCGGTTTTACCGATTGTGCTCTCCAGAATGGCGCTGCCCGCGTCTACGCCGTCGATGTGGGCTATGGCCAGCTGGCGTGGAAGCTGCGTACCGATGACCGGGTCATCAATATGGAACGGACCAATATCCGCAATGTGACCGTTGCCGATATCGGAGCTCCCGTCGATTTTATTTCTGTCGATGTATCATTCATTTCCCTGCTTAAAATCATGCCGGCGGCTTCCCAGCTGCTGCGTATGGGCGGCAGCATGGTTACACTAATCAAACCGCAGTTTGAAGCCGGACGGGAGCATGTCGGAAAAGGTGGAATCGTCCGCGACGTCGCCGTGCATCGCGCGGTGCTCCGCCAGGTCATCAGTGGCATTGCCGGTTTTGGCATATCGCCGCTCATGCTGACTTTTTCTCCTATCAAGGGTGCCGACGGTAATATTGAATACTTGTTATACAGCCGTAAGGACGAACCATGCCACGATGATATTACGGACGACATCATTGATGATGTGGTCCGCCAGTCCCATGAAATGTAGGTGATACTATGCGCATCGGTATTTTTCCGAATCTGGTCAAAAAAGAGAGCACCCATGTGGTGCGCAAACTCATCGGATTATGTGAACATCATGAACTGCCCTATTTTCTGCCGGCTTATGTAGCACAGAGTACACAGGATTTTTATCATCATATCGATGCCGGCCACTTGCGCCCCCGTATGACCCTCTTTGATAATATTGACATCGCTATGGTGCTGGGCGGCGATGGCACGATCCTCAAACTGGCCAATCAATTTGCAGACAGGGGAATCCCTATCTGTGGTGTCAATCTGGGGTCGCTGGGGTTTCTCTATGAAGTAGAAACGCGGAATCTGGAACAGCGCTTCCATGACATACTGGAAGGACATTATTTTCTGGAAGAACGGATGATGCTCCATTCCGAACTGGATTATGAAGACGGGACGGTCCAGGTATTGCCCGATGCCCTCAACGATATCGTCATCGGCCATGGCAATGTAGGAAAGCTCATCCGCGTCGATATGAGCATCAACGACCATTTCGTACAGCAGTTCCCCGGTGACGGACTCATCGTATCGACACCGACGGGATCGACGGGGTATACATTTTCAGCCGGCGGCCCTATCGTATCGCCGGAAGTACGCTGCCTCATGGTGACGCCTATATGCCCGCATCTGCTCCTCAAAGTACCGCTGGTGCTGCATCATGAGGACCGGATTTCCCTGTCTGTTGCCAATAGCCGCAACGGCATCCGCATATCCGTCGATGGCATGATGGACCAGGAATTCACCAGGCATATGACCCTGCAGATTTACGAATCGGATAAAACGCTGAAGATGGTGCGATTCAGCAAAAACTATTTTTATAAAAATCTGTTTACAAAAATGATGGGAAATGATTGAAATGGAAGAGTATCTGTTAAAAAACGCTGTCAATGTGTCGCATATGTTGCTGGATCCGTTTATACCACGAGCCAGAGTACTCGTCGATATGACCTGTGGCAACGGGCACGATACGGCGTTTCTGGCAGCCCGTATGGCCCAGGATGCATCTCTATATGCATTTGACATCCAGGATAAGGCCATTGCATCGACACGGAAGCGTCTCTGTGATGAACGGCTTTTTTCAGACCGGGTACATTTACTGCAGGGATCGCATGACCAGCTCCTGGAACAGATACCAGGTGTAGTGGATCTGATTGTGTTTAATTTAGGTTATCTGCCTTCTGGTGACCATTCTCTTCATACGACCAGTGAAATAACTGTAAAAGCTATAAAAATAGGCTTGCATAAAATTGCGAAAAATGGGATAATTATGTTAGCAGCGTATCCCGGAACTGATGCGGGAGCCGTAGAAGCAAATGCCGTCCGCGCCTATTTGCAGACGGTGCCCCAGAAAGACTATGATGTCTCTATGTGGCAGCCGCTGAACCAGATACATTGTCCACCGCAACTATATATTGTACAGAAAAGAGGGTAATTATGAAGAGATTCCGTTATACGAAGATAAAAGAAATTGTGCAGTCCCGTCCGATTGAAACACAGGAAGAACTGGCCAAAGCCCTTCAGGAAGAAGGCATTGAAGTAACGCAGGCCACGGTATCCCGGGATATTAAAGAGCTGATGCTCATCAAGGTTCCGACCAGTGACGGCCATTACCGCTATGCCCTGAGCCAGGAACAGAACATGCTCATGTCCAAAAACCGCATGGCCCGCCTGTTTCAGGATTCTATCGTCCGTGTCGATTCGGCACTGAACCAGATTGTCATCCATACCATGCCGGGTTCGGCTAATATGGTAGCAGCAGCCATTGACCTGGCAAAGTGGGAAAATGTCATCGGCACGATTGCTGGCGACGATACCATATTGATTATAACCAATAGTACAGAAAGCGTTCCCAAGATTACGAAAGTCATCGTGACGCTTATGAAGGAATGATGGATGATGCTCCAATCACTGCATATCCATAATTTCGCCTTGATTGAAGACCTGCACATCAGTTTTGCCGATGGTGTGACCATCCTGACAGGGGAGACAGGGGCCGGGAAGTCTATTCTTCTCGATGCCATCGGCATGCTCTGTGGCAAACGGGCTTCTGCGTCCTTTGTCCGCCAGGGGACAGACGCATTCCTCGTCGAGGGTGCGTTCTTTTTTTTAGATAAAACAGGTGCCCTGGGTAAGGTATTAGAGGCGAATCATATTGAATGGGAAGACGGGCAGCTCATTATTTCCCGTAAATTCCACAAAAGCGGCCGCGGGTCTATCCTGGTCAATGGCACACTGGCGCCTACCAGTGTCGTACGGGCGATTTCGGCTTTTCTCCTCGATATCCACGGCCAGTTTGACAATCAGCTCATTTTTGATCCGGCCTATCATGTGACGATTCTCGATTCTCTGACACCGGAATTGAAAAAAGTGCGCCGGGAATATGACAATATGTATTCAAACTGGCGCGATTTGTGCCGGGAAGCGCAGAAGCTGCAGAAAGACGAGGGGGAAAAAGCACGTCTCCTGAGTATCCTCGATTTCCAGATTAAGGAAATCGAAGGGGCCCAGCTCAAGGAAAAGGAAGATGAAGAGCTGGAAGAAGCTATCAACAAAGCCTCGCATTCGGAGCATATCAAGGAAACTCTCCGGACGGCTCTCTATGCCTTTGAGGGCGGAGAGCGGCAGAAAGGTATGACAGAACAACTCGATGAAGTCCACCGGAGTCTGGAAAAAGCTTCTGCGTATGAACCGTCCTTTGCCGGCCTGGCTGCGCGTGTCGAGACACTTTCGTATGAACTGGAAGATATCCATGATAGTGTAGTCCGTTATGCCGATAGTTTCACCTTTGATGAAAATGCACTGGACCGGATGCAGTCCCGTCTGGCTTCTATTGAAAAATTGAAACGCAAGTATGGGTTTACCATATCCGACATCATGGAGTTCCTGAAAAAAGCCAAAGTCGATTTCAGCCGTCTGGACCAGTCAGAAAGTACGCTGGCTGAACTGGAAAAGCAGATACAGCAGGAAAGCCGTGCTCTCCGTCAGAAAGCAGGAGAACTCATGGAACTTCGTACGGCAGCAGACAAGGTGTTCCGGAAGAAAATGGAAGACACCTTGTTCCGCCTGGGACTTATCAACAGCCGTATTGCCTTTCATCTGGAACCCATGCAGGATATTACAGAGGAAGGGGCAGCCGCAATTGAGTTGTATTTTT
>NZ_ONTA01000119.1:0-4738 GCF_900320625.1 Megasphaera sp. DJF_B143 | reverse complement strand
GGTGTCAAAGATACAGCGGTAGCACGGACCTTTGCCCGGCACATAGGTCAGGGTCTGACCGCCGAAGCGGATGATGCCGGCATGGGAAAAGGGATGGCCTCCCAGTACGCAGGCATCGTTGATGAGGAACTTGGCCGGGAAATTATCCGTCGCGTCGATAATGAAATCATAATGCTGGTCGTCGATAATCTGGGGCAGCGTCTGGGAATTGACCCATTCATTATAGGTGACGACGTGCACATCCGGATTAAGTCCTTCCAGGGTATGGCGGGCCGAATCGACCTTGCGCTGGCCCACCGATGCCGTGGAATGGATGATCTGGCGCTGCAGATTAGACAAATCGACCACATCGTAATCGACGATGCCGATAGTACCGACGCCGGCCGCTGCCAGGTACAGAGCCGCCGGTGCACCCAGTCCACCGGCACCGATGACCAGCACCTTGCCGGCCAGGAGTTTCTTCTGTCCCTTGCCGCCAAAGAGGATGATATTCCGCGAATACCGTTCCAGTTGCTCGTTCGTCAGTTTCACCGGGAACCGCCTCCCATATAGTACAGGAAATCGACGACATCGCCATCGCTGAGCACGGTCGTATCAAAATCGTCCCGGCGGATAAACTGCTGATTGAGCTGGACGGTCACATATTCCGGGGCTTCTACCCGGGCTTCTTTCAGAAGCGTTGTCACGCTGATCGGGATTTCTGTCTGAAATGGTTCCCCATTTACCTGAATGGTCATATTGATGCCTCCTATAATACTTTAAACATAATCACGAAAATAAAGAGCAGGATGATTCCCAGACCGAACGTATAGGCGCAGAGTTTCTTTTCGATGGGCTGGAGGGGAAAATAGGCCCCGGCGTCCGCCCCTGTTTCTATTTCGTTATCCCTTGGGGTAATGTGATTGTTCGTCTGTTTATAATAGTATTCGTCAGCCTGTGGCAGCCGATGCGATGTCAGTTCACTTGCCATAGATGATCACACCTTTCATACGGTAACTATTCCTATTTATTGTACTTATATGTTATATGGCCGGCGGGACGATGCCCTGATAAAAGAGCCAGGAAATACCGAGGCCGACCCAGATGATGAATCCCAGGAGCGCTACGGCATAGACACCGGTCACGCGTCCCAGGCCGGCATGCCATAATTTGCGGACATTGGTCACTAGTCCGATGGAGAAAAAGCAGAGGCCGAAAAAGATTGTCCGGATGAGATTAGCCTGTCCGGCACCGGCTTTGAGTCCCGCAATCAGGTCGGGACGGACGAGTCCGGAGAAAAAGACCACCGCCAGGAGTCCGACGAAGCCGATGATGAATTTTGGGAACCGGTCCCAGATTTCCCGTTTGGAAACGCTGCCGGCAGGACGGCTCACGCCGTCGCGGCTGCTCAGGTGCCAGACCGACCATACGACGGCCAGGATAAAGGACCAGACGCCGATGAAGATATCGATGAAGACTTTGGCTGTCGTCGTCGCCATGAGAATCCACCCTTCCTGATAGGCTATCCCCGTCTGTTCCAGTACCTGACTGCGGATGAGCGAATCAGCGATGGCTCCCGATGCGACGGCACCGCCATCGCTCTTGACGACCAGTCCCAGCCAGGAGCCGGCTACCATCGGTTCACCGGAGAGAAAGAAGGCGGCGGCGAAGGGCAGGATCAGCAGTTCCACGGCGACGAATACGATAATGACCGAAGCCAGTATAGCCGGGATGATCTGCCGTGCCCGGATGGCACTGCCTGTGGCAATGGCAGCGGCGACGCCACAGATGGAAATGCCGGAGGCCATGGGGGCCGCCCATTCCGGTGTGAAATGGAAGAACTTGCGGGCGATGATATAGACGACAGGCCAGTAAATGAGGTAGGCTTCGACGACGGCGCACAGGCCGCGGACGATGACCGTCCCGGCCAGGCTCATGGCACTGATGGCCTGAATGCCGATGTTGGCACCGAGGATGACAATGCCCGTCTTGATATACCATTCCGGTCTGGCTGCTACCGAGAGGAAGCGGGCCGCCGACGGAAAGAAATTTCCGATGATGAGTCCTGCCACAAGGGCAAAGACGAATCCCAGTTCACCCAGGCTCAGAGACCAGGTGATGTGAAAAGCCGCCCGTTTATCCGGCGTCGCTGCCAGATATGCATAGTTGCCGAGTATATTGGCTCCGATGGTGAGCCAGTACAGGATAGAAAAGCTGGCTATGAACCGTTTGATCCGTGCGCCCATGAACCAGGCGCCTATAGTCGTAAGAAGGAGGACAAAGAAATAGGCGGCGATGACAGTTCCGGCACCGCCGAGCCAGGAAAAGGCCGGGGAATTGGCCGCCACGGCTTTGACCGGATCCATCCAGACGCCGAATTTGGGAACCCATCCCAGAAGATCGACATCCCCGATGCGTCCGGCACCGAGGGCAAAAATGAATAATCCCAGCCACACGGCCCACCAGTCTTCACTGGCAAGAAAAGCCGAACGGCTCCGTGCAGGTATTGAAGTATCGGTCATACAAATCACCTCTCATATAAAAAACATGAAATGATGGAACAAGAGACAGTCCCGTCACCAGGCGGACAGCTCCCTTTCGATCTCCCTCACCGTTTCGATGTCAGGAAATACGAGTACATAGAAGCATTGCAATGTTTACGCAAATAGTACACTTTTATATTTCGTCTGTCAAGAGATTACAGTCCTTTGAAATAAAAAATTTAGAATTAAATTCTAATTATTTGATATGGCGTAATCTCGGTATATAATAGGGATTATCCAAATCATTACCAAATTTATATATTTTAAAAGGAGAACATAATACTATGAAAAAAGTGTACACTGGCATGACCGGCCTCGTCGGTCATACGCCCCTTCTGGAACCGGTCCGCTTCAACGACAGCCACCATCTGGCAGCCCGCCTTCTCGTTAAACTGGAATACCTGAATCCCGCCGGCAGCGTCAAAGACCGGGTCGCCCTGGCCATGATTGAAGACG
Source organism: Megasphaera sp. DJF_B143 (assembly GCF_900320625.1). Classification (NCBI taxonomy): domain Bacteria; kingdom Bacillati; phylum Bacillota; class Negativicutes; order Veillonellales; family Veillonellaceae; genus Megasphaera; species Megasphaera sp. DJF_B143. The sequence goes on along the minus strand of NZ_ONTA01000119.1, from coordinate 1,760 downwards.
CCGAACACCGAGGCATCCTCCAGGCGGACTCGGTCCTCATCGAACCGACCAGCGGCAATACGGGCATAGGCCTGGCTGCTGCCGCTGCCGCCAAGGGATACCGGGCCATCTTCGTCATGCCCGATACGATGAGCATCGAACGGCGGAACCTCATGGCCGCTTACGGTGCGGAAATCGTCCTGACCGAAGGGTATAAGGGCATGACCGGTTCGATTGAAAAAGCACAGGAACTGGCCCGGGAAATTCCCCACTCCTTCATTCCCGGCCAGTTTACCAATCCCGTCAATCCCAGGATCCACGAAGAAACGACGGGGCCGGAATTATACGATGACACGGACGGACAGATCGACCTGTTCCTCGCCGGCGTCGGCACGGGCGGTACCCTGAGCGGCATCGGTCATTATTTAAAACGCACCATCCCGTCGGTGCGCATCGTCGCCATCGAACCGGCTGACTCGCCTCTGCTCTCGGAAGGTCATGCCGGTCCGCACATGCTCCAGGGTATCGGCGCCAATTTTATTCCCGACACGCTGGATACGCACGTATACGATGACATAAAGACTATCACCACAGAAGAAGCTTTCACGGCTGCCCGGCAGTTCGCCCGCACGGAAGGCATCCTGACCGGTATTTCCGGCGGAGCCGCCCTGGCTGCCGCCGTTTCGTATGCCCGGCAGGAAGCATATCGCGGAAAAACTATCGTCACCCTCCTCCCCGACTCGGGAAACCGTTACCTGACTATCCCCGGATTTTTGCGCTGACCCAACATCAGACATCAAACAAAAAAAGGCGGCTCCATTAAGCAACTAACGCTTATCAGGGCCGCCTCATTTTCTATTTTCCTCTTGTATTGTTATAAAGAATTGACTACACTAATAACAAGAACAACTATAAGGAGATTATTATGGAATTATTCGTCTGGGGCCTGAATCACAAGACAGTCCCCGTTTCCGTACGTGAACAGTTCTCTGTGCCGCCGGAACGCATCCGCACGGCCTTGTCGCAGAGCGGACAGTATCAAACAATACATGAAGCGGTCATCCTCTCGACGTGCAACCGCAGTGAAATCTATGCCGTCTGTCCCGAAGGCACGCCGGCCCGCGTGCTGCAGGATTTCTTTCTTTCCCTGCTGAACGGTAAACCGGAAATCCGGCCGGACTATTTCTATACCTATACCGGGCGGGACTGCATCGTCCACCTGTTGCGCGTCGCTTCCAGCCTCGATTCCCAGATCATCGGCGAAGGCCAGATTCTCAGTCAGGTAAAGCAGGCCTATCTGCTGGCCCATGACTGCGGTGCCACGGGAATCGTCCTAAACCTCCTGTTCCATCAGGCCATCGCCACAGGCAAACGGGTCCGGACGGATACGCACATCGCCTACAACGCCGTTTCCGTCAGTTATGCTGCCGTCCAGCTGGCAGAACATCTCCTGGGAGACGTCACCGGAAAGACACTGCTCCTCTTCGGCGCCGGTCAGATGGCGGAACTGGCGGCCCGCAATTTTTTAGGCAAAGGTCTGAAAAAACTGTATATCGTCAACCGCCATATCGAACGGGCACAGAAGCTGGCCTCCCTTCTTTCCGGCACGGCCGTCCATTACCAGAAGGGCAATGAGGCTGCTGCCCGGGCCGATATCATCGTCACTTCTACGGGAGCGCCTCACTACGTCCTGACGGAAGAACGGCTGGCCGCCATCATGAAGGCCCGCAAGGGGCGTCCGCTGCTTCTCATCGATATCGCCGTTCCCCGGGATATCGAGC
>NZ_ONTA01000203.1:0-3318 GCF_900320625.1 Megasphaera sp. DJF_B143 | reverse complement strand
TATTCCGTCTTGTCACCAATCTGCTGAGCTTCCTGCTTGGTGACTTTTTCCGTAATCGTCGGCGCCGTCGGTTTCTGCTGGAAGTGGAAATTTTCATAATAAGCCGGATGGTTGGCATACTGGACGGCCAGGGTTACATCGGGATCGGGATTGTCCGGGAATCCATCGTGGTCAGCATCCTTGAATGTCGGGAAGATAGAATCGGCATAGGTGCGGACGGCCGCCAGACCTTTCTTTCCATCCCGTTCATGATAGGTACCGGTGATGGATGCGCCGTGGGCATGGTCGGCTACGACGATGATCAGCGTATTATTACCATGTTCTTTATTCCATTTCTGGGCATATTCGATGGCCTTATCAAATTCAATCGTATCGTACGTAGCACGCTGCCAGTCCATGGCGTGGAGTTGTTTATCAATGGATGCGCCTTCGATCATGGCGAAGAAACCTTTCGGATTCTGGCTGAGGATGTCGAGAGACTTTTTCGTCATATTGACCAGATTTGGCTGATCCGTATATTTCCCTAATACTTCAGGATTTTTAAGCATTTCCCGATCGATATAGACATTCATCGTTCCCGGCTTGAATAATCCCAGGAGCGGTTTGTTGGAAGGCGCTGCCATCATTTCTTTCGATGTCGTGACGAAAGTATAGCCCTTATCTTTGAATTCCTGGATGACATTCTGGTTATCGTGACGTTTCGATCCTTTTTCCGTCTGTGGGATATACCGGCTGGAACCGCCACCCATGATGACATCCGGGCGATGGTAATCTTCCAGATATTCTGAAGCCAGGTAGTCCTGGTTGGCCCGGCGCCGCGTATGGCCGACCATGGCAGCCGGCGTAGCATCGGTCGATTCAGCCTGGGTAATGATGCCGACGGACATGCCACGGCTGCGTTTTACGATTTCACTGATATTTTCCACACGGGGATCGTCGAAGGGATCTTTTGTCGAATCTTCATAGACACCCATGGCATTGACTACCGATTTATGTCCCGTCGCATAAGCCGATGCCGAGTTGGCACTGTCTGTCGTCAGGGAATCGTAGCCGCTCGTCGTAATCAGGCAGTTATGCGGCATTTTTTCCATGGCCAGCAAGTCATTATATTTCCCATTGGTCATGCCTTTGGAGATAATACGTGCCATTTCACGGGCCTGCAGCGACATGCCGTCACCGACAAAGAGGATGACATTTTTAGCCTGTTTCTGGGCCTTTTCCTGAACGACCGTATAGCGGGCATGGCTGACATTACGGCCCGTATCATCCGTTGCCGAAGCCTGCACCGTATAGTTTCCGGCTTTGGGGAAGTTCACACTGTTTACACGATAGGAAATAACCCCGTTGTCCAGATTCGCCGCCTTTAGATCTTTTCCGAAAAATTTACCTGCCGGCTGGTTGTTGATGGTGATGTCCACGTTTTTCAGGTTTTTAGCCTGACTGACTTCTACATCAAAATCAAACTTGGCCCCTGCCAGAAACTTGGCGTTATCTACGGGCAGAATGCGTACGTTTGCCGCCTGCACGCCGGGAATAATCCCGAAAGCAGAACCGCAGACCATCATCGAAAGAATTGCACGTTTTAACCATGTCTTTTTCATACCATGACCTCCTGATTTCATGCGCTCTTGCAGCATGACCTGGCTTTACTGTTTCTTATGTATCGCATGGTCATTATACGAGGTCTATGTTATAAGTCATGTCATTTTTCTGTATAATTTCTGTCAATTATCCCGCGGCGGCAAAAAAACAGAGCGGCCGCCGGGGCAGCCACTCCATGGTACCGTTTCTCATATATCGTATTGTCTGTCAGCCTGTACAGTCTGGGAATTACAGGTATCCGGCAGCCTGACCGGCCAGTTTGGTGCGGACAATGCGCGTCACTTTTTCATCGACGAGCTTGCGGAACGATTCGTCGTTTTCATAGGCTTTCAACAGGCCGGTATAGGTTTCCTGTTCATGGCCATAGTCGTGGCAGACAAAGACGATGTCGGCACCGGCCCGGATGGCCATGACGCCCATGTCGGAGAAAGCATAGTGTTTGGCCATAGCTCCCATTTCCATGTCATCGGACAGGATGAGGCCTTCATAGCCGAACTGCTGGCGCAGCAGGCCCGTCATGACCGGCTGGGATACACAGGCCGGAAGTTGTGGATCGAGGGCCGGAAAGGTGACGTTGGACACCATGATGAACATCTTATCGTGGGGTACCTGTCTGATGAGGTCAGAAAAAGGCTTCATATCAGCTGCCAACAGTTCTTCCCGGCTGGCAGCGACCTGGTCTCCGTCGAGATGGGGATCGGTCCGGACCTTTCCGATACCGGGAAAGTGTTTGAGAGAACACCAGATCTTCGCCTCTTCATAGCCTTGTACAGCCTGCAGGGCAAAGGAGGTGACGACGGCAGGATCGCTGCTGTACGACCGTTCTGACGCAGAACCGAGATCGACGACGGGGGCAAAATTCAGATTAAATCCCAGTTCCTTCAGCTTTTTCCCCGTCGTCAGGGCCCATGTCCGGGCCGCTGCGGGGTCGTCATTTTCTCCCAGCTGCTGTTCACTGGGCACGCGGGGAAAGGCCTCGCGCATGCGCAGGACAAATCCTCCTTCCTGATCGACGGCAATAAAGGGAGGTATATCCTGGCTCTGCCGGCGTATCTGCCGTGCCAGGGCCGCATTCAGGTCTTTTACCTGCTGCGTCGACTGCATATTGCGGTCAAAGAGGATGACATTTCCCATGTGGTACTGGGCAATCTGGTAGGCCGCATCCTGATCGACCGTCGTCCCCTGGATACCAATCATCATGAGCTGTCCCACCCGCTGCTGGGGACTCATGGACCGGACCTTGTCCCTTGCCTGTTCATCCAGAGTCGATACAGTCCCCGTCCGGCCCGACGCTGCCGCCGTTCCATCCGTACGGGAACGGCTCTGCCAAATCCATGCGGCAGCTCCTAGGACTACTATGACGAGTAAGACGATGATACTATATATGAATTTACTGTGCCTGTTCTTGTTCTTCATTGTATACTAGTTCGCCACCTACCAGCGTCTGTTTGACGTGGAAATCCGTACTATCCAGAATCGCTATATCGGCCAGTTTGCCCTTTTCCAGAGACCCGATCCGGTCGTATACGCCCAGATCCTTTGCAGGGTTCACTGTCGCCATGGCCACGGCTTCGGGAAGGGGGGCACCACTATTGACCAGGAAATTCAGGACGACCTGATTCATAGCGACAATACTGCCGGCCAGGGTGCCATCTTCCAGACGGGCTTCGCCGTTTTTCACGAATACTTTCTGGCCGCCCAGTTCTGATTCTCCGT
>NZ_ONTA01000263.1:0-2220 GCF_900320625.1 Megasphaera sp. DJF_B143 | reverse complement strand
TTTCTACCTCGGCAACAGATGGTTCTTCTTTAAGCCACAGTTCCATATCTTCGGCTTCTTTTTTCAGACTGCGCAGACAGAACGTACAGGAACAGGTGCAACGGTTCGTCAGATTGACATAGAGGTTGCGTTTTCCCTCTGGCTGTTTGGCCAGACTTTCGGCCATGGTAATATAGTGTCCCTTGTCGTATACATAAGTAATCATCAGTGCCACATCCCTTTTCTATATAAAATTAATGTAATTCTGTCAAAAATTGTTCAAAGGCCAGCCCCCGGTTGGTCGGTAGTCCCAACTGTTCCGTATAGACCAGCGTCCTGCTGATAAAATCCGTCGCCCGTACGACGGCGTCTTTCAAACTGTCGCCGCGTACGACCGAAGCTGAAACGATGGCGGCAAAGGCATCGCCTGTACCGGACCGGTCATGACCGATTTTCTTCACCGACACGATGTCCGGTTCTTTTCCCGTTTCATAGATGTAGTTGTCAATATGATCCCCGTCGGCCAGTCCCGTAATGACGATCTGTCCCGGTCCCATAGCAGCCAGCCGCCCGGCAATATCTTCGAGGTACGCCCGGTCCGTATGACCTTTTTCCGGATAGGGAATGCCCAGGAGCTGGCATGCTTCCGTAAGATTCGGCGTAATAACATCGGCATACTGCATGAGACGGCGCATTTCAGCGCATAGCTTTTCCGTATATGACGCATACAACTTGCCATAGTCCCCCATGACCGGATCGACGATGACGATGGTATCAGGCTGCTTGAACTGGTGGATAAAGTCGATGACAATATCGATCTGCTCGAGGGAATTCATGAATCCCGTAGAAATACCGTCAAAGGTCAGGCCATTTTTCTTCCAGCTGGCAATGTAATCTTTCATACGGTCCGTATAATCGTCGATGAAATACGTAGGAAATCCCGTATGGACCGACAAGATTGCCGTCGGCAGCGGACAGGCCTGTACTTTCAGGGCCGATATGAGCGGCAGTTCGACAGCAATAGAACAGCGCCCAAATCCTGTAATATCATTGATGAGTGCAATCTTCTTCTGTTGTTCCATCGCCGCGCCTCACCGTATACTGCCCTGACGGGTCGTGGGCAGCTGCTTGAGAAAAATCCCGGCACCCATGGCAGCAATCGTATTGAGAAGACCTTCCATGAGAAGTCCCGGTAGAGAAGCCAGACCGGCCTGGATACTACCGAAAAGGACGGCACCAGCCAGAGTATAGGCGATGGCCATCCACAGAGAAGAAAGGAGGAAGGCAACGAGCGTGCGGACAGAATAGAGGGCACTCTTCTGTGTTCCCCGGCAGCAGATGGCAAATACGATGAGTACCATGACGTATTTAATGACAAAGGTCGGTGCAATCCACAATGGGAAACCGCCAAGGAAATCGGACAGACAAGAGCCGATAGCGGCAGCCAGGGCGGCTTCGCGGCGGTTAAAATACAGGAAGCTCAGGAAAATCACGGCGTCGCCGAGGTGGGCATATCCCAGTGGAATGGGAATGCGCGGTACAAAAGTCATAATAAAGACCACAGCAGCGAGGACCGCCGATAAACAAATGGACTTTGTCGTATACGGCGCCTGCGGCGCTGCATCAGCAGGACGAGACATACATACCCCTTCTTTCACGATACTGCATAAATACAATATCTTCTATTTGTCCTCTATTTTATTATAAAAATCGCATAAAGTAAATAGGACAGATTGGCAGATTTCTGTCATCGTCAAGCAAATCTAATGCCCCTGTTCTGTATAGCGGTTAATTTCTCAACATAATGATATTTCTATCCAAGATAGTGTAAAGAGGTTGTGGGAATTTGTTAGTGTCAAGAAGTTCCCAGTCATTCCCCATCACCCCATAGGAGCTATCCGCCTGCTACTGAAAGATGTAGCATAGTTGAACATTCAACTATGCTACTTGAAGTATGATGCAGAAGCTGTAGGGGCTTCTACATCGGATGCTTGTACCAGGTGTAGGTTCGGGCTATGCCTTGTTCCAATGTCATTTCTGGTTTCATGTGCAGGGTTTGTATCAGTTCTTTGTTGCTCAGGACGGAGCGCTGGATGTCTCCGGGGCGGGGTGATGCGTATTGCACTTCGGCCTTGTGTCCTATGGCCCGTTCGAAGGATCGGATCAGGTCGTTGATGCTCGTTTCGGTTCCTGTCGATACGTTGATCGTGTGATAGCCCGTGAGGGGCAATGCCTGTACGA
>NZ_ONTA01000096.1:0-2924 GCF_900320625.1 Megasphaera sp. DJF_B143 | reverse complement strand
GGCAGAAGATATCGTCGTACCCGTGGACAAGATTCCCGACCTCATGGCCAAACTGCCGGAAATCGAAAAACAGTACAACATCGCAACGACGGTCGCGGCCCACATTGGCGACGGCAATATCCATGTCAACGCCCTGAAGATGGATATGTCCTTAGAAAAATGGAACGAAGTAATCCCGCAGTATCATAATACGCTGTACAGTTTCGTCTACAGTCTGGGCGGCTGCCTCTCGGGCGAACACGGCATCGGCCTGCGGAAGTTAGCTGAAATGAAGAAGTTTACTGATCCTGTCGAACTGGGCATGATGGAAGCCATCAAGAAAGCACTGGATCCGAACCTCATACTCAATCCGGCCAAGATTTTCGATTTTGGTGACTAACGATTCATTTTTCCACCTGTAGTGAGGCCATGTACACCTTTTGTTTTCCCGTTGTATTGCCACTCGTTATTTGACAAGAAAAATAGAGCGATGATACAATGTCCCCTAAGGGGATGTTCGATATATTGAACTTCATTAAGGAAGAAGGTTATATATGGTTAAATCAGGCAATAGTACCATCGTACGTTCCGCTGCCCGGGCGCTGGATGTGCTGGAAATCGTCGTACAGGCTGAAAAAGCCCCGACGTTTACTATGATACAGAAGGCATCGGGGATTCCCAAGAGTTCCTTATCCTACCTGATGCAGGAACTGATGCAGAAACGATACGTCCAATACGATCCGGAATCGAAGGTGTATTATCCAGGGCTGGCCCTGCTGGCGCTCTCTGCAGAGTGTATGAGTACGACGAATTTTTCCGTCGAACTGACGAGGGGCATAAAGTCGCTCCAGGAAGAGACGGGAGAAACGACCCACGCCGTCATCCGCGAAGGACGGTTTGCTATCTTTATCGGCAAACAGGCGTCGGCCAAGGCAGTCAGCTCTGTCCTCAATATCGGCTTTAAACTGGGTGCCCATGCGACGGGATGCGGCCTGGTCATGCTGGCATCTCTTCCCGATGACGAACTGCACGCACTCATCGATCCCGTTACACTGGAACAGTATACACCGTACACAATTACCGATAAAAAACGGCTCTACCGGGAAATCCGCCGGGTACGGCGCTATGGATACGCCTTTGATGATCAGGGCAATATCCTCGGAGGTTGTTGTATTGCAGCTCCCGTTTACAACCGGGAAAAGGAAGTCGTCGCGGCCATCAGTATCAGTGTCCTGGCCAGCAAGGCAACCATTTCCTACCTGCGGTTCCTTCGCCGCAAAGTTAAGGAAAAAGCACAGGAAATCAGCATGCGTCTTGGGTATTTATAATAAAACAACAATCAGATGCAGACAGACGCGGCTTGCAGTGCGAAGCAAACCGCCTGCCTGCTTCTAAATGTACAAAATATAGAACAAAGTTCTTTATTAAGAATTATAAACGTATATTCGTATAACGTATATTTGTAAAACTTTTTTGTTAGGAGGTTACACTCATGGCATTAATGACTGGTGAACAGTATATCGAAAGCATGCGCAAGCTCAACCTGCAGGTGTACATGTTCGGCAAAAAAATCGACAACGTCGTCGATGACCCCATCCTGCGTCCGTCCCTGAACTCGGTCCGCATGACCTACGATCTGGCCCAGATGCCGGAATATGAAGATCTCATGACGGCTACGTCGTCCCTGACCGGTGAAAAGATCAACCGTTTTACCCATATCCACCAGAGCACCCAGGACCTCATCAACAAAGTCCGGATGCAGCGTCTCCTCGGCCAGAAGACGGCAGCCTGCTTCCAGCGCTGCGTCGGCATGGATGCATCCAACGCCGTATTCTCCACGACCTATGAAATCGACCAGAAATACGGCACTCATTATCATGAAAACTTCAAGAAATTCCTCACCCGGGTACAGCAGAATGACTTTACCGTCGATGGCGCCATGACCGACCCGAAAGGCGACCGCGGCAAGGCTCCTCATGCCCAGGATGATCCCGATTTGTATCTCCACGTCGTCGAACGCCGTCCCGACGGTGTCGTCGTACGCGGTGCCAAAGCCCATCAGACAGGCTTCATCAACTCCCACGAAGTCATCGTCATGCCGACCATCGCCATGCGGGAAGCTGATAAGGATTACGCTATTTCCTTCTGCTGTCCGACCGATGCCGAAGGCATTTTCATGATCGTCGGCCGTCAGTCCTGCGATACGCGGAAACTGGAAGGAGCTCCCATGGATACGGGCAACCCCGAATTCGGCGGCACGGAAGCACTGGTTATCTTCGATAACGTATTTATCCCCAATGACCAGATTTTCCTCAACGGCGAAGTGGAATTTGCCGGCATGATGGTCGAACGCTTTGCCGGATATCACCGTCAGTCCTATGGCGGCTGCAAAGTCGGCGTAGGCGACGTCCTCATCGGGGCCGCGGCCCTGGCAGCCGATTATAACGGCTGTGCCAAGGCATCGCACATCAAAGACAAGATTATCGAAATGCAGCACCTGAACGAAACGCTCTTCGGCTGCGGCATCGCCTGCTCGGCCCTGGGCAAACCGACGAAATCGGGCAACTACCTCATCGACCTGCTGCTGGCCAACGTGTGCAAGCAGAACGTCACCCGTTTCCCCTATGAAATCGTCCGCCTGGCCGAAGATATTGCTGGCGGCCTGGTCGTCACGGCGCCGTCGGAAATCGACCTGCGGGATCCGAAAATCGGGCCGTATGTCGATAAATACCTCAAAGGCGTATCGTCCGTATCGACGGAAAACCGCCTGAAAGTCCTGCGTCTCATCGAAAACCTCTGCCTGGGCACGGCCGCCGTCGGCTACCGGACAGAATCCATGCACGGTGCCGGCAGCCCGCAGGCACAGCGCATCATGATTTCCCGTCAGGGGAACCTGGAAATGAAGAAAGAACTGGCCAAGAAGATTGCCCATATTGAAGAATAAT
>NZ_ONTA01000199.1:0-8308 GCF_900320625.1 Megasphaera sp. DJF_B143 | reverse complement strand
GCTGGCTACCCATGATTTGGAAGCGGCGTATCTGGGGACGGCTCTGGGGCAGGATATCTATACCCAAAAGCTGGCACCGCTGGGACATTATAACCATCTCGATACGATTAACAAAGTACGTCAGTATGGTTCCATTCATTCTTTTATTGAACAGGAACATATAGACAATGGGATTATCGCGGCATGTGACCAGTGTCACGTCCCGCTCGTACTGGCCGGTTCTATCCGCGATGACGGTCCTCTTCCGGAAGTCATTGGAAATGTCTATCAGGCACAGGATGCGATGAGGGCCATGATCAGCGATGCCACGACGATTATCTGTATGGCCACCATGCTTCATTCCATAGCGACCGGCAATATGTTCCCGTCGTATCGCGTGGTGGATGGTGTCGTACGTCCGACTTATTTTTATTGTGTCGATATTTCAGAATTTGCTGTCAACAAATTGCGTGACCGGGGTAGTCTGAGTGTCGATTCTATCGTAACCAATGTGCAGGATTTCATCGTCAATGTGCGCAACAATCTCTGCTGTTGATAAGGAGACAGGCTGAAAGCTATGAAAATTACGTTCTTTTTGCCATATATGGAAATGAAAGACGTCGTCTGCCATACGTTTCTTGAGCAACAGGAGCAGAGCGGGGAAGAGTGGCAGCTGGAAACGATACTCCGGCTGGGAACTCAGATCCTGGATGATGTGGATATTGGCGGCGACGTAGTTGTGGCCAGAGGGGCTACGTATCGTAAACTGAAACAATTGCTGAAGCATGTGCCGGTTACGGAACTGAAAATCAGTGGATACGATATCATGCGGGCGGCGCTGGCCTGTAAAAAAGAATCGGGCGAAGAACGTATCGGGTTCATTGGAACGACGGAAATGATTTACGGCGCCCAGCATATTTCTGAATTGATACCCGTAGAGCTGGTAACTGCTGCGGCATTTGAAGAAGATGGCATACGGGAACGACTTCTGGAAATGAAAGAAAAAGGAGTCAAAGCGGTTATCGGCGGCGTAACGTCTACGATTATTGCCCGCAAACTGGGCTTTTCTGCTGTTCGCATCAGCTCCGGCCGGGAAGCTGTGTATCAGGCGCTGGTAGAGGCAAAAAGGGCTTATCAGCTTTCCCTGCAGGAACGGCGCCGGGCCGAACTGTTCCGGGCTATTCTGAACTATACGAACGATGGCATCATTGCCGTGGATAAGAACGATGAGATTCTGCTCATAAACCGGGAAGCCGCAAATATTACAGGACTTTCGCCACAGAGCACGGGCAAGCGGCTGGCATCTCTTTTACCTCATATCCCCCTGCGCCAGGTGGTGGAAACGGCCCAGCCGGTACTCAACCGCATTACCCGTTTCAACGACCAGGATGTCACTCTGACCTGTATTCCCATGCAGACGGGAAATCAGACAATTGGTGCCGTTGCGGCATTTCAGCCCGTATTGAAGGTGCAGAACCTGGGAAATGAAATCCGGCGCAAAAAAAATCAGAAAGGGCATATAGCCAAAGCTCACTTTGATGATATTTTGGGCGAGAGCCCGGCTCTTCTGGAAACGATTCATCTGGCTAAACAGTACAGCAAGGCCGATGCCAATGTGCTAATCAATGGCGAGACGGGTACAGGGAAGGAACTCTTTGCCCAGAGTATCCATAATGCCAGCAGTCGCAGCCGGGAACCATTTGTCGCCGTAAACTGTGCCGTCCTTTCGGAAAATCTTCTGGAAAGTGAACTCTTCGGCTATGTGGAAGGCGCCTTTACCGATGCACGGAAGGGCGGTAAGAGCGGCCTCTTTGAAGCGGCCCACCACGGTACGCTCTTTCTGGATGAAATAGCGGAAATTTCTCCACGTATGCAGGGACTGCTTTTGCGGGTATTGCAGGAACATGAAATCATGCGCGTCGGCGATGACCGGATTATTCCCGTCGATGTCCGCGTCATCGCGGCGACCAACCGGGATTTGGCGGCTATGAGCCGGGAAGGGAAATTTCGGTTAGACCTATATTATCGCCTTAATACGCTGCATCTGGTGCTGCCACCGCTGCGGGACCGGGGACAGGATGTGTTATTCCTGTTCCGCCGCTTTTTGTCGGGGATTTACAGCCGTGATGGCATTATCTGGGAAGGCATGACAAAGGCGGCAGAGCAGTGTCTGCTGCAGCAGCACTGGGCTGGAAACATCCGCGAACTGTATAATGTGGCGGAACGCGTCGCTGTATTTACCGAAGGGGCGGAACTGGACGAAAACGACTTGCGTATTGCCCTGAGCGGAGGCGTACAGACTGGAACTACCCAGCAGGCCCTGCCAGAAGAATCGCCAATGCCTGCAGAGCAGAAAACCGTGGCAGCGCCGGCAGCCGGAGAGATGGATGAATACCAGCGTATCCGGCAAGTGCTGGAAGAAACTCACTATCATTATGGACATGCAGCAGAACGACTGGGAATCAGCCGTACGACACTGTGGCGGAAAATGAAGCAGATGAAGTGACAGGATAGAATCGGTGGCTGCACATCGGCTCTCCTCTTAGAATGTTGATTGAAGAAGACCGTGTACCGCGAGGTATGCGGTTTTTTTCTTATATTGAAGTTTGTTCCTTGCATAAAAGTTTTGTGAAACAGAATAATTCCGAAGTAATTATTCTGTTTCACAAAATGAAAAATATGAAACGGTAAATATGAAAAACAGAAAAGATATGTTCCATTGAACGATGCCTTAATCGAAATAGAAGGCTTTTTTGTGTGTAAATTATGTGAAAATTTTATCTTTTTAAATCATGTTGAAATAAAAAGAGCATATCTTATGTTATTACATCATAGGTGGCAGTTTGTAAATACACATTGGCATAAATATTTCATATAGACATGCGAAACGTGAGAATAAACGAAATGGCCATTTGATTTAATACTCGAACGTTGACCGTAATATGTTTCAATCTTGTTTTTATTCTATTATAATGAACTAATACGGACGTAAAGGAGAAAAAAATGAATACGGTTCCAAAGAAAAGATGGTTTAGAATTTTACCGGCAGTATTTCTTATGTACTGCATCAACATGATTGACAGAAATAATATCGGTTTTGCCTTCCCAGGCATGGAATCAGACCTGGGGATTGGTGCTACCTATGCCGGTCTTGCCGGTGGTATTTTTGCTATTGGTTACTTATTCCTTCAGGTTCCCGGCGGCTTATGGGCAGAACGCTGGAGTGCTAAGAAACTGATTGGCGTAGCTCTCATTGCGTGGGGAATCTTTGCTGCTGCTACCGGCTTTATCCAGAACGTGACACAGCTTCTGATTGTCCGCTTTATGATCGGTTTCGTCGAAGGCTGTATCCTGCCAGCCATTGTATTGCTCCTGAAACGGTGGTTCCCGCTGGATGAACGGGCCCGGGCCAATGGCATCTGGATGCTTTCCATTCCGTTTGCAGCCATGATTATGTCGCCTATCTGCGGTTTCATCCTTACCTATGCTACCTGGCGTGAAATGTTCTGGATTGAAGGCGCATTCCCGATTATATTCTGCATTATCTGGATGCTCTGCATTACGGATCATCCGAAAGATGCCAAATGGCTTTCTGAAGAAGAACGGAATTACCTTGTCAATGCTGCTGCAAAAGAAGAATCGAAAATTGCCACTAAAGGTATGTCGGTCATGGAAGCCCTTAAGACCCGTAATGTAATCATTCTCATTGCTATCTGGTTCCTGACACAGACCGGATTTGCCGGTTATTCTATCTGGCTTCCGACCATGATGAAAGATTTGACGGGCAGCAGCCAGATGTTGGTTGGCCTGCTGACTTCTGTTCCCTGGTTCTTTGCCATGATTATGCTGACTTTGAACTCCCGCCATTCCGATAAGACGGGCGAACGCCGTTTCCACATGATTGTACCGGCTGTTACATCGGCTCTGTGCCTGCTGGCTTCTACACTTCTGGCAAGTTCTGGTAATGTTACGGCAGCCGTCATCGCCCTGATTTGCTGCGGCGGTCTGATCCAGTGCTACTATGGCATCTGGTGGGCAATTCCGACGACATTCCTTACGGCTGATGTACTGGCTGTTACCCTGGGTGTCATCAACGCAGTCGGCAACCTGGGCGGTTTCTTCGGACCATGGCTCTTTGGTTATTTCACAACCGTTACGGGAAGCTCCCTGGGTGGCATGGTATTCCTGGTCGCTGCTTCCATCGTAGCGCCGCTTCTTCTGTTATTCCTGAAAAAAGATGCAACGAAAGCACCGTCTGCTACGGCTGCCCCGGTAAGTAAAGAAGCTTAAAAGGAGATGCAAATATCATGAAGTTGATTGATTTATCTTTTCCTATCCGCGATCATTGGCGTTGGGGATATAAACAAAGTTTGAAACATACATTAGAAGCCGGCGATGATTTCCGCGCTTCTGTCATGACGCTTCCGGCACATGCCTTTACTCATGTTGATACACTGCTGCACTGCAAACCAGGTGGTGCGCCGGCTTTGGACGAACTGCCTGTCGATACCTATAGCGGGGCTGCAGCCGTCATCGACCTTTCTCATATCGGTGCCGATCATGAAATCACGGCAGATGATTTAAAAGAACATGCCAAGGATATCCGTGAAGGGGACATTATTATCTTAAAGACCTGCTGGGATAAGAAACGTGATATCCAGTCTAAAGAATATTGGACGGATGCTCCTTTTGTCAGTGAAGAAGCAGCTGACTGGCTCTATGCCCAAAAGCCTAAGGCTGTCGCCTTTGATTTTCCGCAGGATCAGATTCTTAAACAGGCGGCTACGTATAAAGGATGCCTGCCTATGAGTGAATCGACGACACATTACGCATTACTCCTGAAAGGTGTATTCCTTATTGAATATCTGGCGGGTCTGGATCAGATTACAGAAGACAGAATTACCTTTATGGCTCTGCCGCTGCGCCTTGTAGGTGTGGAAGGCTGCCCCGTACGGGCTGTGGCCGTCAAATCTTTATAATAACGTAAGGAGAAATATATAACTATGAAACCAATTATCGGTATATTTTTAGGAGAAGCAGCCGGTGTAGGCCCGGAACTGATTGCCAAACTGGTAGCAGAAAAAATGCCGGATACGTGCTGCCGCCCTGTACTCATCGGCGATGCCCGTGTATTGCGCCGGGGGATGGAAATTTCTCACGTTGATTTTCCATTCACCTGTGTAGATAGGGTAGATCAGATTGACTGGGATGGTCCTGTTTCCATCATTGATTTGAAAAATCTGGACCCTGATACGGTCAAAATCGGAGAAGTCGATCCTAAATCCGGCAAAGTGACCGGTGATACCCTCGTGTATTCGATGGACCTTTTGAAGGATCATCAGATTGATGGCTTCGTCTTTGGCCCTCTCAACAAACAGGCTTTCAAACGGGGCGGGTATCATGTAGAAGACGAACATGAACTCTTTGCTCAGTGCCTCGACTGGATGGATAAGCCCCGCGGTATCCTCAATGTCATGAATAAATTGTGGACATTCCGCGTGACGACGCACATCCCCTTCAAAGAAGTACCTAAATATATTACTAAAGAAAACGTCCTGAAGACCATCGATCTGACCTATCAGACGATGAAACGGGCTGGCTATGATAATCCCCGTATTGCTCTGGCAGCACTCAATCCGCATTGCGGGGAAGGGGGCCTGTGCGGTACCGAAGAAATCGATATCCTCAAGCCCGTCGTAGAAAGCCTGCAGGCCCAGGGAAAAGATATTGTCGGTCCCGTATCGGCAGATACCATTTTCATGCATGCCTTCCGTGGCGAATACGATGCCGTCGTGACGTTGTATCATGACCAGGGGCAGATTGCTACGAAACTCCTGGCTTTTGATGAAGGAGTTACCGTAGCCGGTGGCCTGCCGTATGCTATTACGACACCGGAACATGGAACGGCATTTGATATTGCCGGCAAAGGTATTGCCAAAACGAGCTCTTTTGCCCATGCAATCCGTCTGGCAGCCCAGATGTCCGGCTGGAGGGGAGAAGAAGCATGATCATCTGCTTTTTGCAGATGCGTAAAAAAGGCTACGGTGGCAGCACACCGGAACCTCTTATAAGACGTTAATGAAAAGAACCGCATACCTCCGGGTATGCGGTTCTTTTCATTTGGACACAGTCATTTTTGCCGGACCCGGGATTTTTTCCAGGCGCCGCTCAGGTAAAAGAGGATACCTACCCAGAATGGCGTGAAGTTGGCCAGGGCATCCCCGAGCCAGAAGCCCATATAGCGCATATTCAGATAGACGCCGAACAGGACGGACAGACCCAGCCGCAGGATGAGGCCGTCAAAGAGGGCTGTTGCAAAGTTTACTTTGGTATTGCCGCTGCCATTAATGAGGGAATTCATGGCAGACCGGCCGGCACAGCTGAAAAAGCAGAGGATGCCAATGGGGACATATTCTATGCCGATACGGGCTACTTCAGGGTCATCGGTAAATATCTGAAAAATTTCTACCGGCCAGGTGTACAGCAGGATAGAAAAAAGGATAGCCAGAGTAACGGTGATGCGGAAGATGGACCAGATAATCTGATTGACCCGTTCGTACCGGGCAGCTCCGATGTTCTGCCCTATCATGGATGATCCGGCTGTATTGATGGCATTGGAAATAAGATTGGATGTTACATAGAGACGGTTGGCCACTCCGGAAAATGCGGAAACGGCTACGCCATAGGAATTAATCCATGAATTGACGAATAATTTGGAAAATTGGACAGAGGCGTTTTTGATGGCCATGGGAACGCCTAGTTTGAGAAGATCACCGGCAATCTGAAAATCAGGATGAAAGAATTCTCCCAGGGAAGCAGGCAGGTAGTACTGGCTGCGATGGCGCCAGACAAAACAGGATGCGGCCAGAAAACTGACTCCCTGACTGAATACGGTAGCCAAGGCAGCGCCGGCGGCTCCCAGATTCCAGAAGCAGACGAAAACGAGATCCAGAATGACGTTGAGGACTGTAGCGCAGGCAATGAAATAAAAGGGATGCCGGGCATCCCCCATGCCACGGAGAATAGCACTGGCAGCATTGTATCCGTAGATAAACAGAATGCCTGTCATGCTTACGACGGCATATCCCATCGTTTCGCCATATGCTTCAGGCGGTGTATTCATGAGAGCCATAATGGCGTGCCGTTCATACAGGCAACCTGCGGTCATAAGCAGAGCAAAAAAAGAGCAGCAACAGGAGCAGGGTACTTACCAGAGCAGCCAGCTGATCATGACGCCGGGCCCCGATATACTGGGATATGAGAATCTGGCCGGCGTTGGAAAATCCCATAGCGATAAAAGTCAGGCAATTCGTCAGGTCCCCGCCGATAGAAACTGCCGACAGGCCAGCCTTTCCCAGTACCTGGCCGACAATAATCATATCTGCCATATTATATGTAATTTGTAATAACTGGGACAAAAGCATAGGCAGGGCGAACCAGAGAAGCTGCCGGGTGACGCTGCCTGTCGTAAAGTCCGTGACATAAGTTGATTTATTCATTGCAGCTGAAACACAGAGAGCCTGTAGCATAGAATTCGCTGCAGGCTCTTATCCTTTATGTTTTATTATTGTTGTATCAGCAGAAAACTGCTATACCGACATTATACCAGACCTGTCCCGGGTGGAAAAGTGCTATTTCCGGTTGACCTGACGGAATTTACCAGGGGAAATCCCTTTTTGTTTGCGGAACGTTTTGATGAAATAACTGAGGTTATTGAATCCGCAGGAATAGGCAATATCCGTGATGGATTTGTCTGTGTAGGCCAGTTTCAGGCAGGCCTGGTCGATACGATACTGGTTCAGATATTCAATCGGTGTATAATGCGTCATTTTCTGGAAAAATTTACAGAAATAATTAGGTGACAATCCGGCAGCACTGGAAAGCTCGGAGAGCGTAAGGGGTGCAGCGTATTTGTCATCAATGAGCTGAAATGCCTTTTTTAGTTTTTGCATCTGAAGATGACTCGTTTCTACAGGCTGCTTTGTCACAGGAGTATATTGCTTTTCCTGAATGATAAGTCCGAACACTGTATACAGCATGCCTGTGACAATCAGTTCATAACCGGGATTTTCCCGTTGCATTTCTTCAAAGAGTATACGGACGATGAGAGCTATTTTCTTATCATCCTGGTTGAAGTGGTTGCGGACATTGAAGGTATGATTGAGCAGATTATTGAGATCACTGGATTGATAATTGGCCGAATGAAGCAGTTTGGGAGGCTCAAATACGAGACATTCATACGCCGTATCATCGGAATCGACAACACCTCCGTGGACGATTCCGTCGCGGATAAAGACGATATCTCCCGGAACGAGATGGAGTGTTTCTT
>NZ_ONTA01000201.1:0-7214 GCF_900320625.1 Megasphaera sp. DJF_B143 | reverse complement strand
TACGATATGCCGCAAGGAGAGAGACGACTTCCCCGTGAGGAAATCCGAAGGAATTGCCGGCTCCGCAGGAAATGACCGCTGCCGACGGGGCCGCTTCTTTTACCAGTTCTTCTGTCGTGGCCGTACAGCTGCCGTGGTGGCCGTTTTTCAGGATCGTCGTCCTCAGCGCCCCGGATGTCATGTACTGCAGCAGGACCCGTTCACTTTCCTTTTCCGCATCGCCCATGAACAGCATAGAGAAAGTCCCGTATTCCAGGCGGCAGACGAGAGAAAAATTATTCTCCCTGCCCTGGGAAGACTGGAGCGCCCCGTATCCCCGTTCTCCCCGTGCGGGTGGCGATACAATTTCCAGAGTCAGCCCGTCCGTCCAGGACAGGATCTGTCCGCGCTGCAGTGTTTTACAGGCAATCCCCTTTTGGGCAGCTATCTTACGGTAGTGGGCATATACGGGAGAATCCGATTCCTGACCGTTGTCGTAAATGCAGGCGACCGGCAGCGTTTTCAATAGCACAGGCGCACCGCCAATATGGTCTTCGTGAGGGTGGGTCAGAATCAGCGCTTCCAGATAACGCACGTGGAACTGCTGCAGCTGGGACAAAAGCCGGTCCGTGCCGTCGCTGTCCCCGCAGTCGATGAGGAAATCGCCTGTCTTATGCCGTATGAGTACAGCATCTGCCTGTCCGGCCGACAGGACGTGAATGTGCAGATTGCTGTCATCGCGCGTATGTGATGCACAGCCTGCCAGACAAAAAACAAGGACTGTCGCCAGTATCAGTGCGATACGGAACAGTCCTTTTCCCTTACAGGGATACACGAATTATGCCTCCGTTACCAGGGGCCGCTGCAATACGGGCAGCGGGCGGTTGTCTTCCAGGCGGGTAATGACCCGGGGAACGGCGTCGGCCACTTCCATAGGCAAGAATCCATAGGAGCCATACGTATCATGGCAGATATCACCGGCGGCACTATGGAGCCAGACAGCCGCGCAGGCTGCCGTAGTCAGGCTGGTCATGCCGTCGTGTACGGCCAGGGCCGCTACCATGCCCGTCAGGATATCTCCCATGCCGCCACAGGCCATGCCGGCATTGCCGCCGGGATTGACGTAGGCGTGGAGTGTCCTGGGCGAGACGATGACGGTCGGCGCCCCTTTCAGGACCAGCGTTACCTGCCATTCCCGGACAAACTGTTTGGCTGCAGCGATACAGTCTTTTTTGATATCCGCCAGGGGCAGTCCGCTGAGACGGCTGAACTCTGCCAGATGGGGCGTCATGATGATGCGTCCGCCGTAAGGTGCAATGAAATCCCGTTCTCCTGCCAGAAGGTTCAGGGCATCGGCATCGAGTACCAGCGGGCACGACGTGTGGGCAATGACTTCTTTCAGGAACATCCTGGTATCTTCCTGTTTTCCCATGCCCGGTCCCATGGCCAGTACCGACCAGTTCCGGCTTTCTTCGATGATTTCTGCCGCATCGGCTGCCGTAAAATGATCGCCCGTTCCGACGCCGCGTACCATGGCTTCAGCCTGCCGGCCAATGCAGTAAGGCGCCGTACGCGCCGGCACCCGCAAAAAGAGCTTGCCTGCTCCGCTGCGAAGAGCGCCGCGGGCAGCCATCAGGGCCGCTCCGGCCATATCACTGCTGCCGGTCACGATAGCGACCGTGCCATGCGTTCCCTTATGGGAATCGGGACTGCGCGGCACCAGGACTTCCGATATGTCGCTTTCTTCCAGCATATACGCCCCATCGTCTTCCCGTCCGGTCAAAAGCGGCCGGGGCATGCCAATATCGTCGCAGACGACAACACCGGAACAAGTGCGTCCCGGATACAGGAGCAGTCCCCGTTTCCAGACACCGAAGGTGACGGTCATATCGGCAAAGACCGGCCCGGCCGCCTCTTCATCACCACTGCCGCTGACATCGCCCGTATCGGCATTGACGCCCGTCGGGATATCGACGGCAATGACCCGGAGCGTACCCGACGCGGCCACTTCGTTGACCATATTGACTATCCGGCTCACGGGCATGCGCAGCGTGCCGTGGAATCCCGTTCCCAGAATGGCGTCGATGACGACCTGGCTGGAAGACAGGCGCCGGTACAGCCTGTCCCATGCCTTGTCCGATGGCGCAAAGTAATCGATGAGGCACGTTTCTTCATCGGCCAGTTCCTGCAGCGTATGGAGATGAGCCCGGGCTTCCGGGCTATACGATTCCACCGTTCCCAGTACATAGACGTATACCCGGGCGCCACGGTTCAGCAGATGACGGGCGATGACAAAGCCGTCTCCGCCGTTATTTCCCTTGCCGCACAAGATGACAACGTCCTTACCCTGCCAGCCATGAACGGCTGTTTCTGCATGGGTAACGACGGCATGGCCGGCATTTTCCATGAGGACCGCCGGCGCGATGGCATACTGGCCGTGCATGGCCGTCTGGTCCATGAGCCGCATCTGGGCCGCCGTATTGAGTTTTTGCATGAGAACCTCCTTAAGGTGTATTACAAGTATAACGCCGGGTCAACGGCTTCCCCATTGACGCGGATTTCAAAATGGACGTGGGGCCCTGTCGAATTTCCCGTAGAACCGGCATAAGCAATGACATCTCCCTGCTTTACGGTCTGACCGGTTATGACATTGAGGCGTTCATTATGGCCGTACAAGGTCGTCATGCCATTGCCGTGATCAATGACGACGGCATTGCCATAGCCGCTGATCCAGTCGGCTTCGACGACGACGCCACCCATGGCTGCCTTGACTGGCGTACCGTAATCCACGCCGATATCCATACCGGAATGAAGGATCTGCCGGCCATAAATGGGATGGATGCGGTATCCGAAGGGAGATGTAATGACGCCCTTCACAGGCCAGATCATATCACCCTTGCCAGGGCCTGCAAAGGGTTTGCGCCCTTTAAAATCTTTTTTGATAGATTCACTGAACGGCTTGGAAATGCTGTCTTTGGAATCGTGCCAGTGGCTCCATTGCTGTACCTTGCCTGACTTGTCGTTCACATCGATGACGACGCGGTTGCTGATTTTCTGTTTGGCATTGCCATCCAGCGTAAAGACTTTCAGATCTTTCGTATTCACCGCTTTGGGCACGCGGATGCGGACCTCCGCATGAGGGCCCTTATTTCCAAGTTCCAGCCGTGAAATGACGTTCTGATTTACCTGGGGGCGGGGATTGATGCTCCGGCTCAGGTTGGTATTGGGAATCGTGACAACGATATTGTAGCCGCTTTTATCAATGGCAAACCGCGGCTGGACCGGCCCGGTGACATCCAGAACGGTACGGACAAAGGGTGTATCGGCATCGTTGCGGGTCACGACGCGGACATTGGTAATATTCGTTTTAGATGCCCCTTGGGAAATTCCCACGGGCAGCAGGCTGGCCACGACAATGAGAGGCCAGATCAGAAATTTCTTGTACACACTATCTTCTCCTTTATGTGCTATGAATTCAACGCCTCTATTATAGCACATCGGGAATAGAAACTTAATCTCCACTCTAAGGAATTATCGTCACAGCCAGACGACCTGGGCGATGGCATACTGGCCGTCATGTGCCAGGGACAAGGACAACTCCCCCCGTTTCTCCAGCAGTACCGCACAGGCTCCGTGCAGGACAAAGGAGGGTGCGCCCAGCTCATCGTGCCGCACTTCCACATCGGTCCAGGCCCCTTTGCGGAAGCCCGTGCGGCAGGCTTTCCAGAATGCCTCTTTGGCAGCAAACATGGCGGCAAAGGAAGCATACTGTCCCTTTCCCCGGCTGCGGCAGTAGGCAATTTCCTGTTCCGTAAATAAGCGCTGC
Organism: Megasphaera sp. DJF_B143; assembly: GCF_900320625.1. Lineage (NCBI taxonomy): Bacteria > Bacillati > Bacillota > Negativicutes > Veillonellales > Veillonellaceae > Megasphaera > Megasphaera sp. DJF_B143. The sequence continues at coordinate 3,409 of NZ_ONTA01000201.1, read as the reverse complement.
AGGGACTGGCCGCGGGTACAGACCAGTTTTTCCATGCGCCCGATTTCTACAATATCTACTCCACAAGTCATACAGAGTCCTCCCAGACGGGCATGTTCCCGTTTTAAATCTTGTTTGAAGTTTGACGTTTGACGTTTGATGCTTAAAACGACAAGAGGCTGTCGCATTAAGTATTTCCTTAATGCGGCAGCCTCTCTTCTGACCCATGCTCTTTACCATTTCTGCATGCGGATACAGACGGCAATGCCTTCCAACAGCACCTTGAACGTGGCAAAGGCGACGGTCACATCATCATATACGTTAGGTGCCACTTTATACGAAATAGTGACTTCCTTTTTCTGATAATCATACCGCAGGCCATGCAGATTGGATTCAAACGTATACTGCGGCGCCGGTATCTTGAACTGTGGCGGCTTTTCGACCTGAAGGCCATGCAGCATGCGTTCCAGAAGAACGCGTTTAGGGACTTCTACCTGAAGCATTTCTTCCACAAAATTATCCAGCACAGACATGGATGCCTCAGTTTTCGTCAAAGAAATAGGCGTGGATGGCACGGACAGCTGTATCTACCTGGTCTTCAGAAATGAGGCAGGTGATGCTGATTTCCGAAGTGGAAATGATTTCAATGTTGATATTGTTTTTGCCCAGGACGCCGAACATGCCGGAAGCAATGCCCGGATGGCCGGCCATGCCGGCACCGACGACGGAGACTTTCGCCATCTTGTCATCGATGAGGATATCTTCGACAGGCATCATCCCTTTAATCTGTTCCAGTACGTCTTTGGCAGACGCCAGTTCATCCCGGGAAATCGTAAAGGTAATATCCGTTACGCCTTCGTTGGCAACGCGGACACTCTGGACGATCATATCGACAACTACGTTGGCATTGGCCAGTGTTTCAAACAATTTATACGCGTAGCCCGGTTTGTTGGGGATTCCCAGAACGGTGATTTTAGCAACATTTTTATCTTCTGCGACGCCGCGGATCAGATACTGTTTGATTTCCATGGAATAAGCCTCCTGTATGATAGTACCTTCGTTTTCGGAAAATGTGGAACGGACATGGATGGGGATATTGAAACGGCTGCCCATTTCAACGGCCCGGGGCTGCATGACGCCAGCGCCGAGTTTGGCCATTTCCAGCATTTCTCCGTAGGTAATTTCTTTCATTTTCTGCGCATTGGGCACGACGCGGGGATCCGATGTATAGATGCCTTCTACGTCCGTGTAGATTTCGCACACATCGGCATGGATGGCACCGGCGATAGCGACAGCCGTCGTATCCGAGCCGCCCCGGCCCAGTGTGGTGATATCGCCCGAATCCGTAATGCCCTGGAACCCGGCGACGATGACGATATTTCCTTCATCCAGCGCTTTTAAGATGCGGTCCGGCTGGATGTCCAGGATACGGCCCTTGTTAAAGGCGTCACTGGTAGTGATGCCCGCCTGGGCACCCGTAAAGGAAATCGACTTGTGGCCGGCTTCCTGGAAAGCCATGGCCATCAGCGCAATGGAGACTTGTTCCCCCGTAGAAAGAAGCATATCCATTTCACGGCCATATGTTTTCGATGTGATCTGGCTGGCCAGTTCAATCAGTTTATCCGTTGACTTACCCATAGCTGATACGACGATGACGATTTTGTCATCGGGCTGGGATCCTTTGAGCACGCGCTGTACGATAGCGCGCATCTTATCCGGCGTGGCTACTGAGCTGCCGCCAAATTTCTTCACAATTAATGCCAACTTATATCCCTCGCTTTTATTGAATTAAAGCCTGTAGTATACGTCGCTAAACGACTACCTCCTGCCATGATATCATGCACTACGCCTATTGTAAAGTATCAAAAAAATGTATACAAAAATTTTGTCATGCCTGACGAAATTTATACTGGCTATAATCTGTCTCCGGTCATCCAGACCGGCAGAATACACCAAAAAAGACTGCCACACCGCAGATGGTGCAACAGCCTTTTCCTGTCGTGGTATGATGAGTAATCAGTAAGCCGAGTTTTGTTCTGCCTTGCGGCAGCGACAATCATCTATCTAGACATACTGTTGCCAGCATGTTCAAGCGACACAACCCGGAAGATCAGCGGGCCGCTTCATCCCTTCCCTATTCGGTCTTGCTCCAGATGGGGTTTACCTAGCCAGTACATTACTGCACTGCTGGTGCGCTCTTACCGCACCGTTCCACCCTTACCGCTTGCGCGGCGGTACACATTTCTGTGGCACTATCCCTAAAGTCACCTTCGCCGGACGTTATCCGGCATCCTGCCCTGCGGAGCTCGGACTTTCCTCTGACCCGGAGGCCAGCGATTGTCATTCATACTCATCTGCGTAATCGTATCATAAATCGCCCGTGCCGTCAAGGGAGAAGTGTCGTTCGTCGTCTGCCGCCCCGTCCTATCGTGGCCAGTCGTGAAGGGACGGAATGCCGTATGCCGATTGGGCATGGCTGACGGCCCGGCGTACGGCCTGTTCCACCGCATAGGCAGCAAGGGTGCCGACGGTGTTGAGCTCTGCCGGCACATTTCCTACGCTGAGGGCGTACAGGGCATCGCCGTCGGCCGTCGTATTGACCGGCCGGATGGTCCGCACCAGACCGTTGCTGGCAAGTGCTGCGATTTTTCCCATATGGGCCTTGTCAAAGGCCCCGTTGGTCACGACGGCCCCGATAGTCGTGTTGGTCGTCCCGCCGGCGGCCTGGCGCTGGGAGAACAGCGTGTCCGTCGTGCCGTATTCTTCCAGGAGCACCCGGCGCGTATCGGCAAATCCCCTGCCTTCACGGCTGCGCATGCCTGCCAGGATCTGGCCGTCTTCCCCGAGCACGTCGCCCAGGGCATTGACGGCCACGACGGCGCCGACCTGCAGGTCCCCGGTCTGTACGGCATAAACTCCCAGGCCGGATTTCATCATATAGGAAGGGCCGCAGCATTTCCCGACCGTCGCTCCCGTACCGGCGCCGTGATTGCCCATGAGGGTATGATTCTGTTCGGCCTGTACACAGGCTTCATATCCCATGGCCGCATCAGGCCGCACATTGCTGCCACAGCCCAGATCGTAAATACACGATGCCAGTACGAGAGGGACCTTGCAGATCCGCGTGTCGAAGCCGATATCGTGTTCTTCCAGATACTGCATGACGCCGGCTGCCGCGTTGAGGCCAAAGGCACTGCCACCGCTCAAGAGTACAGCATGGATGCGTTCCGCTGCCGCCCGGGGATTGAGCAGTTCCGTCTCCCGGCTGGCCGGGCCGCCACCGCGCACGTCCAGTCCGCACGGCGCCCCATCGGGACAAATGAGGACGGTGCATCCCGTTCCTCCGGCCGCATCTTCACTGCTGCCGATACAAAAGCCCTGTATATCCTGTAAGGAAATTTCACGCAACATGTTCTCACCTGCTATTTCT
>NZ_ONTA01000204.1:0-7225 GCF_900320625.1 Megasphaera sp. DJF_B143 | reverse complement strand
TACCAGCAAAGACCGGGTACCAGATATTGACTCCGACGGCGACGCCCGCCAGATCGACGGTGCCGGCCTGGCCACTGAAAATACTGGAAAAGACTCCGCTGCCAACCTGGGCCATCTGGGTGAGCAATAACGGAAAAAAAAGTGTAAGAAAATGCCGTATCTGGTATATCTGCGGCATATATACAGATACCTCCTTAAAAAAGAATTGATATATAAAACAAGCCCCACGGACCGTGGGGCTTGTTAGCATTACGATTATTTATCCATTTCGTTTACTTTGGCAGCCAGACGGGATTTCTTACGGGCTGCAGTATTTTTATGTAGAACGCCTTTCTGTGCAGCACTGTCGATGACGCTGCTGGCTTTATCAAATGCTTTTTTTACAGCTTCAGCATCACCTGTGGCAATTGCTTCGGTCGTACGGCGGATAGCAGTATGAACGGAAGATTTGACCTGGGAATTTACGGCGTGACGGGCTGCATCTTTTTCCATCGATTTGATGTTGGATTTAATCTGCGGCAATGGGTTCACCTCCTAATTTACAAGAACACTAGAAGAAATTCTATCATAAAACAGAATAAAAATCAATAGAAACTTTGGGGAATTACGCTTTATGTGCCGATCCCAGCACTTCTGTAATTTTATGAGAAACAAGGTCATAGACGTTCTGACGGCCATCTTTCAGATACTGGCGCGGGTCAAAGTGATCCGGATGTTGGGCCATATGGAGACGGACACCGGCTGTCAGAGCCAGGCGGATATCGGAGTCGATGTTGATTTTGCAGACTGCCAGGGAAGCTGCCTTGCGGAGCTGGTCTTCCGGAATACCGATAGCATCAGGGAGATTACCTCCATTTTCGTTAATGATCTTTACATATTCCGGTACGACAGAGGACGCGCCGTGCAGGACAATCGGAAAATCAGGCAGCCGTTTAGCCACTTCTTCGAGAATATCGAAACGCAGTGTCGGCGGTACGAGGACGCCCTGTTCGTTACGGGTGCACTGTTCCGGCGTGAACTTATAGGCGCCATGGCTGGTCCCGATAGCGATAGCCAGGGAATCGACACCAGTGCGGCTTACGAATTCTTCTACTTCTTCCGGACGGGTATAGGAAGCTTCATGGGCGGCTACTTTGACATCATCTTCGATGCCTGCCAGCTGACCCAGTTCGCCTTCGACGACGACGCCATGGGCATGAGCGTATTCGACGACCTGCTTGGTCAGGGCGATGTTATCTTCGAACGAATGCTTCGATCCGTCAATCATGACGGATGTGAACCCGCCATCTATGCAGGATTTGCACGTTTCAAAATCGGCGCCGTGATCTAGATGAAGGGCTACCGTCAGGTCATGGTCTTCAAGAGCTGCTTCTACGAGATGTTTCAGATAACTCGGCTTGGCGTATTTTCTGGCACCGGCCGAGGCCTGAAGGATGATTGGGGATTGAAGGTCTGCTGCCGCGTCGGTAACAGCCTGGACAATTTCCATATTATTGATGTTGAAAGCCCCGATGGCATAATGACCGGCATAGGCTTTTTTGAACATATCTGTAGTTGTAACTAATGGCATAGGAAAATTCCTCCTTTTAATAAAGGTATACGTGTAGATATGGTGGTCCTCAGAGCGGGACCAGATTATGATAATCCCAGCCGGCACAGCAGAACAACTGTTGCATATCTGCCGGCAACGGGGAATTAACCGTAATGAATGTACCACTGACCGGATGAGTGAACTGAATGCGGAATGCATGCAGTGCCTGCCTTGCTATCTTGGTCCGGCTGCCGCCATACAAATCATCGCCGCATAAGGGATGGCCCAGGCTGGCACAATGCACCCGGATCTGGTGGGTGCGCCCTGTATGAAGAGTTACTTGAAGCAGGCTGAAGTCATCTGTGACAGCCAGACACTGAATATCGGTATGGGCCGGTTTGCCATCAGCATCGGTACGGCGCAGTATAATGCTGTCCGGAGCCCGGGAAATGGGCCAGTGTATGGTCAGGCGCCGGGCGGGAAATCTTCCTTCGGCTACGGCCAGATAATACCGGTGATAGTCCAGATGCTGCCGGCTGAAAGCATACTGTATCTGGGGCTGTTTTGCAATCAGGCACAGTCCGGAGGTATTACGGTCCAGGCGGTGCATCGGATGATAAGAACAATTTTGCCCTGTCTTTTGATAGTACCAGGCCAGTGCGTTTGCCAGCGTTCCATCATGAGCCCCTGACGTAGGATGCATCAATAATCCCGCAGGCTTGTTGACAGCTATGATATAATCATCTTCGTAGGCTATTTCAACGGGAATCGGTTCCGGCTGGAAGGGATTGGATTCCGGAAGCTCTACGCGGATGACGTCGCCTGTAGAAACGAAATCACGAGTATCAGCGGCTCTGCCGTTACAGGTACAGATGCCGTTGTGCTTGATTCGCCGCCGCATGGTGGCAGAAACACCGGCATGGCGCAAGGCACCTAGCAGGGATGTTTTCTTTTCCAGTCTGCCTACGATAACTTCAATCATGGCATCTCCTTTATCGGTAAAAGATACATACACATCTATTGTACAAAAGAGAAACCGGGAAATCAACGTAGGATGTTAGCTGCACAGCTATATTGTAACGGAAGAGGCTGATAAAATCAACAGAAAAAATGGGGGATTTTTATCGGTACAAAGAAAAATTACCGGTAGAAAAAGGATTTTGAAGATTTTTATGGAATAGTATATAATGTAAGGTCTGTGAGAAATGTCCTGCCGTCATAGGTGATATGCAAAATCTATACAGATGCCAGGCAGGAATCAGGCTGTATATCTAGAATGTATTACTACACGAATTCTTTAACAGGTGATGTGGCATATGCGTTTTACAAATGAATTTATAGAACAAGTACGGCAGGCCAATGATATCGTCAGTGTTATTTCCGATTATCTGGTTCTCCAGCGCCGGGGACGCAATTTCTGGGCATGCTGTCCGTTCCATAATGAAAAAACGGCTTCGTTCAGTGTCGCTGCTGATAAAGGATTCTATTATTGTTTTGGCTGTCATGCCCACGGAGATGTTTTCAAATTCATCATGATGAAAGAAAACATCTCTTTTAGTGAAGCCGTGGAACGACTGGCTGAACGGGCGCATATCCCGCTGCCGGAAGTCGAAAAATCAGCCGATGACATTGCACGGGATACGCATCGGAACCGCCTGTTTGAAATTAATGAACTGGCCGGCAATTTCTTTCATAACTGTCTGGTGAAGACCCACTACGGCGAACCGGGCCTTGCCTATTTTCATCGCCGCCACCTGAGCGACGACACGATTTATTCGTTTAAGCTGGGATTTGCCCCGGACAGCTGGAATAAACTGACCGATGCCTTTGAAAAAAAGGGAGTGACCGGGCCGGAACTCGTCGAAGTCGGACTGGCCAAAGAAAAAAACGGCCGGTACTACGACGCCTTTCGCAACCGTGTCATGTTTCCCATACGGGATGGCCGGGGACGCATCGTTGGTTTTGGCGGCCGCGTGCTCGATGACAGCCGGCCCAAATACCTGAATTCCCCGGAAACAATGATTTTCAATAAACGCCGCCTGCTCTTTGCTATGGACAAAGCCCACAAGGCGATTTATGAACAAGGAAGAGCTATCCTGGTTGAAGGGTATATGGATGTCATATCGGCTCATAACCGGGGAATCTGCAACGTGGTAGCGTCCCTGGGGACGGCGTTTACCGATGAACAGGCGCGGCTTCTCCAGCGTCAGGCAAAAGAGCTGGTTTTATCGTATGATATGGATGGGGCGGGCAGGCAGGCAACGCTGCGTGCCATGGAAATCGTTCGTAATCTGGGGATGCGCATCCGTGTCGTATCTTTGCCGCAGGGCAAGGATCCTGATGAATATATTAATAGCGCCGGCCCTGACAAATTCCGCGAAGCTGTGGATAATGCGCCCAACGTGCTGGATTACATGCTCATGACGGCACTCCAGCAATCGGATGAAACGACCCTTGAAGGCAAAGCTGCCATCACGGCGACACTTCTTCCCGTATTGGCGCAAGTCAGCAACCGCGTCGTCCTGGAAGCCTTTTTAAAAAAAATGGCAGCCCGCATTCAGATCGATGAAAACGCAATCCGCAGTGAGTTTAACAAATACGTGGCAGCTCATCCGGAAGCAGGACAGCAGCAGGTCACTATTTCCCATTCCGTTTCGCAGGAAAATGCTGCAGCCCGGGGCGGTGGCCCCAATGCGGTTTCAGAGGAAAATATCCTGCGTTTTCTCATGGATCATCCCCAATCCTGTACCCGTATCCGGGAAAAGATCATCCCGGGATTTTTTGCCAATACTGTGCGGCGCCGTATTTATGAAAAAATATTGGCAGCTGCTGATGCACAGGGAATGTACACTACGAGTGACATCCAGAATAATCTGACTCCTGAGGAGGCCGAAGAACTTGCAAGAATCATGGTACTGCAAGATGTTCCCGTAGACGAAGCTGTTTTACTCGATTATGTAAAACGGTTCCGCCTGGCGGAATTGCAGAAAAAGTATAAAGAATACAGCGCCCGGGCAGCCGCCTACGGACAGAGTAATGATCCCCGTCTCGTAGATGCGCTGGCGGCGTGTAAACAGATTTTAGAAGAAATGAAACATTGGTCCTGACGGAGAAAGAAAGGAGCTAGTACTTTATGGCAAATATAAAGGATGAAAATAAGGCAGTCAAAAAAAAGACAAAGAAAACGACACGGGGCAGCAAACGTGCGAAAAAAACGGATGCGCCCCAACTGAGCGAAAAAGAACGGCAGGAACTGACGCTGCAGCATATCCAGCAGCTGATTAAGACGGGACAGAAAAAGGGGAGCCTGACCTATACAGAAATCATGAATGTGATGGAAGAAGATGATCTGACTCCCGATCAGATTGACAAGATGTATGAGGTGTTTGCTGACAAAGGCATCGATATTATCGGTGAAGATGACCAGATGACCATGGATGATGATCTCGATGACGATGATACGGAAAAGGTCCCGGAAATCCATATGGATCTGAGCATTCCCGAAGGCATCAATATTGATGATCCGGTCCGCATGTATCTCAAAGAAATCGGCCGTGTCCCTCTGTTGTCAGCAGAAGAAGAAATCACTCTGGCTAAGACTATTGAACGGGGCAATTCCCCCGATGCGACGGAAGAAGAAATCAAAGCGGGAAGCGTTGCCAAGAAAAAACTGACGGACGCCAATCTGCGCCTCGTTGTCAGTATTGCCAAACGCTATGTCGGCCGGGGCATGCTGTTCCTGGACCTGATACAGGAAGGCAATCTGGGTCTGTTGAAGGCTGTTGATAAATTTGATTATAGTAAAGGCTATAAATTCAGTACTTATGCTACGTGGTGGATCCGGCAGGCCATTACCCGGGCTATTGCTGACCAGGCCCGTACTATCCGTATCCCTGTACACATGGTAGAAACAATCAATAAACTGATTCGCATCTCCCGTCAGCTTCTGCAGGATAAAGGCCGGGAACCACTGCCGGAAGAAATCGCGGAAAAAATGGATATTTCTGTCGAACGGGTACGGGAAATCATGAAGATTGCCCAGGAACCGGTATCTTTGGAAACACCAATCGGGGAAGAAGAAGATTCTCATCTGGGTGATTTCATCGAAGACCAGGAAGCAGTAGCTCCTGATGATGCGGCTTCCTTTATTCTGCTGAAAGAACAGATAGAAGACGTCTTCTCCTGTCTGACAGACCGGGAACGGAAAGTACTCTATCTGCGCTTTGGACTGAAAGACGGCCGTCCCCGTACATTGGAAGAAGTAGGGCAGCATTTTAATGTCACCCGTGAACGTATCCGCCAGATTGAAGGAAAGGCCCTGAGCAAACTCCGGAATTGGGGTAAGCGGGAAAAAATTAAAGACTTTCTCTGATTGGCAGATAATACGCTGTATACAATTATATGACCCGTCAGATGGGATAGAAAAAACCATGGAATTGTAATCTGATGATTACGTTTCCATGGTTTTTTCATGTCTGAATATGCTATGCCAGTCTGTGATTAATCTTTAAAGTAGGGCTTGAAAACAGAACGGGTGGGTTCTTTGTGTTCTTTTTTACGCGGTTTAAAAACACGGCGGGCCGTATCACCCGTATCTTTTTTACGATTGTCCCGGTTCCCTTTGGAATGAAAATGACGCTGGCCGTCATGCTGCTTTCCTGAGTGCTGGCTGTGGTCACGGCGACGGTTATTTCCCCGGCCAGATCCCTGCCGGCGGCTGGTCCTGACGCGCAGCGGTGCTTCTTCCGTGATTTTGACTGGTGTCGTATCCGGTTCTTTAGTCAAAAGTTTGATGGCGGCGGCGACGAGAGCCGTGCTGTCATAATTGCTGAGCAATTCTTCCGCATTTTCCTTATAGGTTCCATATTCTCCGGATTCGACAGCACCGACCAGATTGCGGATAGCCGTCTGTTGGGCTCCTTCCAGTGCTTCCGATAATGTAGGTGCCTTACGGCGCTGGATGCGGCGTTTGATGAGCCGTTCAATCGTACGCAGATGTTCGATTTCTCTGGGGATGACGAACGTCGTTGCTTCGCCGCTCTGGCCGGCACGACCCGTACGCCCTACGCGATGGACATAGCTTTCCGGATCCTGGGGCAGATCGTAGTTAAATACATGCGTAACACCGCTGATATCAAGGCCGCGGGCAGCCACGTCGGTAGCGACGAGGATATCAATCGTGCGTTCCCTGAACTGGCGGATGACCGTATCGCGTTTGGCCTGTGTCAGATCGCCGTGTATGCCTTCTGCCGAGTAACCGCGTTTCTTCAGTGCTTCCGATACTTCATCGACGCGGCGTTTGGTGCGGACGAAGATAATAGCCAGATCCGGTTCTTGTAAATCGAGGAGGCGGCAGAGAATATCGAATTTCTGACGGTCCGGCACTTCAATGTAGGACTGTTCGATTAAGTCGATGGTTACTTCTTTGGCTTTCATGCGGATAATCTTGGGATCGTGTAGGAAGTTTTCTGCCAGTTCCTGAATCGGTTTGGGCATAGTCGCCGAAAAGAGCAGTGTCTGCCGCGTTTCCGGTGTCGCTCCCATGATGAGATTGATATCATCAATAAATCCCATATCCAGCATTTCATCGGCTTCGTCCAGGACAATCGTACTGATATGACTGAGCTGGATAGTGCCTCTCTTCATATGGTCGATGAGCCGCCCCGGTGTGGCGACGATGATTTGAGGACATTT
>NZ_ONTA01000225.1:0-6244 GCF_900320625.1 Megasphaera sp. DJF_B143 | reverse complement strand
TCCCAAGCTGATTGCAGCTGATACAGACGGCTTCTATATGCAGTGGACGGCCCGTAATGGTTCGAACAATGGCACGGGATGGACGAACCCGCTTTATGCTTTTGACCCGGATGGCAAGGAACTGCGTTCCTTTGAAATGAATACGGGCCTGGCTGAAGGGATGCAAAAAGCTTCCGCCAGCGGACCTGCCTTTGTCACCCGTGATTATGTCGGTTTTACGGGACGGGGGCTGTTCCGCATATTTGATAAAAAGACAGGTTCCGCCGTCGGTGATATCATCTATCAGATTGATGACAAAGTGTATACGCCGGATACTATTGCCACAGATGATACGAACCATGTGTATTTTACTCTATACGATAACAAACAAAAGGTACAACATATTTACCGGATAGACTTGTAACAGCAGAGCGGGAGGGACTGGCCAGCGGCCAGTTCCTTTTGCCATATCTACATTATATTGTCGTGACAACTGTCATGTGTACATGGTATAATATTTATAACAAATGGACAGTGCGTTTGCGACGGGCAGGTGAAACGATGATTGGAAAAAAATGGCTGACCGCATGCGGAATTGTTGTATTCTGGCTCATATCAATGATGTGCCAGGCCGTTTCTATCATATATGATAACACCTGGAGAGATGCCTATGGACAGGTCCTGGAACGCACCGTCTTTTCTTTGGATGAGTGTACGGGCCATGATGACTATATCATGGAATTATTTACCGATACCGATGTAACTGCTATGGAAGCATACGATATCCAGGCCACCGTATTACAGAAAAACACCCGTTATTCCTATTATTGGTATCCTCATTATATGGCGACTGTCGTATTAGCCGTCAGTGATGACTGCCCGTATGACATTACAGGCTGGCATAGTCTGCAGACCCTGCCTGTAACGGTCTGCATCCTTTCGTCACAGCCACAATATTCTTTTTCTGTCCAGGCTATGAGTTATGGATTAGGCAGAGATGTTTCCGGCCAGCTGGCCGTGCAGGCACTGAAAAAAATCCATGAGGAGGGCCGGTTCCAGCTGGATACACTCACGGGATTTAATATCATGCAGCCCTACAGAAACCGTCCGGCTGCACAGGTCTATGTTCTCTACGATTACCAGGCGCGGCAATGGCAGCGGCGCGGGGCGCCTATCCATATCGTCGTCCCCGATGAAGGAACGCTGGCATTTCAGAAGGGACTTTTATCGAAGATACCGCTGGTAGTGGATGATGCTAGACTGGCTGATTGTCTGGCTGATGCCGCTTACCGGACGGAACCCATGGAAGGAGCCGTGCAGATATCCGACCAGGAATCCTTTTTTGTTAGTGCTGATTTAATCAGCCATCAGATGCTGTTCCATGTCTTTCATGTGTATGAAAAAAACGTTCTCACCGGTACGAATAACATGTTATGGTATATGGCCGCCCTGTTTGTGACAATCCTCTGGGGCTGCCGCCTGCGCCGCCACGTCATACAGCCCCGCATGAGGAATGCCTATGCTGGTCTTACTCTTGTTCTTTGTGGATGGGTTCTCCTGCGCATGTACAAATTGATGCTGCCGGGATATGCCGTGGATCTAATCCGCTGGAGCTGGTATAGCTATTATCTTTTTTTCGGACTGCTCGTTTCCTTGATCGTATGGATCGGCTATATGGCGTCACAACCGGACTGGCACCCTGAATGCCCGCCATGGCTGCGCCTGTTGTTTTCTTACAATCTGGTATTGGCCGTACTCGTATGTACGAATGATATACATCAATGGGCATTCATCCTGCCGGACATTGCAGGCGATGCCAATTCTTATCATGGTAATGGACCGCTGTATTACCTCCTGGCCGTATCGTATGGTGCCGAGTTTCTGGTCGTTAATTTCTGGCTCTGTTATGCATCGTGGAAGCAGCATGTGCAGCGTTCGTTCCGCCTTATCCTGCCGTTCCTGTGTTGCCTGTTCTACGGAGGATATATCGTCGGCTATCTGATGAAAATCCCCTTCTGCCGTATTTCTGAACTAGTTTTGACGACCGTAGTATGGACGCTTATCTGGCTGGAAGTAGTGATGCGTATCCGGATTATCCCGACCAATGAAGGCTATATCGAATTTTTCCGTCAGTCCCGTCTTGCTATACAGCTTTGTGATGATTCGGGCCGTGTCGCATATGCATCACGGGATATAAATAATCTGCCTCTGGAAGATATGGAAATCCAGACCATGCCCATACGTGGTGGCTGGGTACGCTGGTATCGCGATGTACGACATCTGCGTCAGCAAAAGAGAAATCTCTCCCTCGTTGCGCAGGCACTGGAACGGTCGTACCACTTATTACGGAGAGAAGAAGAAATCCAGCGCCAGGTCATTCATCAGGAAGTCAGCCGGCGTATCTATGCCGAACTGGAGCAAGTCATCAGCAGCAAGCGGGAGCGTATTGCAGCTTATATGAAAGCGCTGCAGTCTATGAAGCCGGGAATCGAAGCTGATGCTATCGTCAGTCATCTGAACGTCATGGTCTGCTATCTGAAAAAGCGGTGCATTCTCTTGCTCCGCGGAAAAGAAAAAGGTATCCTGGAAGTACGGGAATTATCTCTGGCAGTCAGCGAATCCCAACATTATATGACTGTCGCAGGCCTGCGTGGCATGGCTACGGTCCGCCTTTCCGGGACCATACCGGATAAGACAGCGCTCTTTCTATATGATATGTTTGAAGAAATAGGGGAAGCATCTATTGCTCATCACGAGCCATACTGGATCTGTCATTTTTCTGAAACCGGCCGGGCATGGACGCTTTCGGTAATGTTGGAAGACCGGCCGGAAGAATCAGACTGGCTTCCCAAGGCTCTGGCGGGCAGCACACTGCCAGAGCCGCTTATCTATGACAGGCTCGAATATGGGCGCCGTTTGACTGTTTCTATTGGAAAGGAGTCGTATCATGATTAATATTTACACCCTTTCCAGTACATTCTGCATTATTTGTATGACCGTGGCTATCATCCTCTTCGTTGCCAGCAGCCTGCTGTACTATTTCCTGATGCCACAGCAGGAATTCCGCAATATGGGCCGCAAATGCCTCGAGGGAAGCAATCTCATTGTTCTTCTGGCAATTGTGACTATCTTGTATGAAGTCATGACTGATAGGGCAGATGGAATCCTGTATATAGAAGCACTGAATATCTGGCGTTATGGCATCATATTAGTAATTATCATCAGCACATTGTACATGATTCATGATTTCCATGCCGGTGGACAGTATCTGCTCATTGCCTCGTTCTTTCTCCTTCCGGAATTAGACACGTGGCTTCCCTGGTCGCTGTTATTGGCATTGTCATGCATAGCCCTGCGTCTCATCCTGGTTTTTCCGGCGGCATACCGCCAATACCGGAGTCAGCTGACAGCCCGTTCCATCCAGTCAGCCGTCGATTTTCTGGAAGAGGGAGTCTTGTTCAGTCTGGAAAAAGGAGAGCCTGTCCTGGTCAATTACGTCATGTATGATGTCATGGAAAAGTTGTTGGGCACAGTCATCCGCAATGCGAATATTTTCTGGCATCTCCTGTCAAACTGGAACAATACGGAACACGTTACCATGGAGCGTCAGGGGCAGGACCTTCTGTTCCGAAAGAAAAATGGCATGGCATGGCTGCTGCAGCGGCATCATATCCAGTTCAGGAATCAGTCAGGCTGGCAGATCACGGCACTGGATGTGACGAATCTGGACCGGGTGAACCGGGAGTTGGACCAGAAAAACCAGCTTCTGGAACAGCGGAATGAAAAAATGAAATATCTTCTCAATCATCTAGTCGATATACAAACCCAACGGACGACAGAAGAAATGCGCTATAAGATCCACGATCTCATGGGGCAGCGTATTACCATCCTGCAGCAGCTCCTGAATAATAAAAATACGACCGATTATGCGGCAATCCTGCCACTGGTAGAAAATGTCCTGGCAGATATGCGCCGCGAGACGGCGGATAATCCGGCAGAACGGCTGGACGTACTCATCCGTACCTATTGCAGCCTTGGCATCGACATCACCCTGACCGGTGCTCTGCCGGCAGATACAGAGGATGCGGCTGATCTGGTAAGTATTATCCGGGAGTCCCTGACCAATGCCCTCCTCCACGGAAAGGCAAGCCGGATCTCCATAGAGCTTCCTCTTACGGGAAAACGGATACTGACCATCCGTGATAACGGTATCGGGTGCCGGGGACCTATACAGCCCGGCAATGGACTGCAGGGAATTGAACGAAGAGTCAGAAAAATGGGCGCTGCACTTCATCTGAAAGGAAAGCCTCATTTTGTTCTGTCCGTAGAAGGAGAGGATGACTATGATTCGCGTACTCGTCATTGACGATCAAAAAATTCTGCTCGAAGGACTGGCAGCCATTTTATCTCAATGTGATGATGTAGAAATTGTTGGAACAATTCCATTCTCGGAAATGGTCGAATCCGCCTGCTCCCTGACAAAGCCGGATGTGATTTTCATGGATATCTGCATGGAGGGGAAAAACAGTGGCATTGAATTGACAAAGCGGTTAAAAGAAAAAAATCCCGGTCAGAAAATCATCATCATGACCGGGTTTCAGGATATTAGTTTTTTGGAAATGTCCCGTGATGCCGGAGCCGACAGTTTCATCTATAAAGAAAGTTCGGCCGCTGCCTTTATCGAGTGCATGAAGCGGACTGTAGCAGGCGAGCAGATATATCCCGATGTACAGGGGAATGTGACGTTCGGTGTCTGTGGTGTAACTCTGACTGAGCGGGAACTGGATATCCTCCGGCTGATCTGCCGCAATTTGTCCTATCAGGAAATTGCCGACGAACTGGGAATCAGTAAGCGGACCGTCAGCTTTCATATCAGCAATATGCTCAGTAAGACCGGTCATAAAAGCATCGTAGGCCTTGCTGTCGAAGCTGCCGATAAAGGATATGCGTCGGCCCCCTAGAAATAAGCTGTCAGACTGGTGCCGATGACATATTCATGGAAAGAAGCCATATAGGTGGTATCGTGACGGTTTTTCAGGGAAAAGCCTTCGACAGCCCAGACAAGTCCCGGTTGGAGAACGTAGTCCAGACGGAGTCCCCAGCCACGGAATCCCATGCGACGGAAAAATGTCGCATCGGCATCCATCGTGTGGTACAGGATGGTAGAAGCAGGCTGATCATAATAGCGGATCCATGCTTCGTAGGAGCCTTGTTTCCGTTCATCCAGCTCTCCGTAGATGAGGGAGGCGACAAATCCCGTTTCAGACTGGCTGTAGTGGTCCGCCTCATGACGTCCCCAGGCGTGGAGCCATTCCAGCCGGGCCGACAAATCCGGCCGTATCTGATAAGATCCGCGCCACAGGAAGATGCGCTGCCGGTCATACCTCGTACCGGCCTGCCCCGGATATATTCCGTAAGCAGCTAATGATGGAAACGTCGGTGGGAGACTGCTGGCATTGCGGAAATCCAGAAAGGCCGTATCGCTCTGGAAGCGGCCGTTAAGCCTGCTGTGTAGGAGACTCCATCCTATTTTCCGATGTTCATCATCAGGGCCTGTCGTGCGGCCGGCAAAGAGCGTAATGCTGCCGGGAGAAATCCCTTTCTGACCGAGACGGAACCGCAGGCCGTCCACCTTTTTGTCAATAACATTGCCATCGAGCAGATAATAATTGAAACGGCCTGCTTCTACTTTCGTCTGCTCCGTTTCATGTTGGATATACAGTCTGCCCAGATAAAGATGATGGTCTGCGTCATGGTCTTTATCATTCCGGTTATCTTCCAACTGGGTCCGTATGGTTGTATGTTCGTTCAGATGGATGAAAGGAAAAATCCGCAGCCGGCGCGTCGCCATATATATCGTTTCATCATGCCGACGACTCTCCTTACCAGACTGGGCGGTATGAGCGGAAAACCGTCCTTTCCCCCAAAGCCAACGGTAATCACCGTGCATTTCGACATAGGGATAGGTATTTTTCTGCGTCCTCAGAATTTCTTCGTCTTCTAATGGCTCCGATTGTACATCATCAGGAACGATTACTGGAAAAGTGGAAGATCCGGCTGCCTGGCTGGATCCGTAGAACATAGGAATGGCTGTCAGAACAAACAAGAGCAACACGCATTTCAGGTTCATGGGGGAGTTCCTTTCATATGCTTTTTTACAATCATATCACAATTAATACACAAAAAGAACAACGGATTCACAATAAAAAATGCATAGTGTACATAGGGATATAATTCTTCTGCATATACATAAAAAATATAGAAT
>NZ_ONTA01000207.1:0-4858 GCF_900320625.1 Megasphaera sp. DJF_B143 | reverse complement strand
TACCGTAGACATTGGTGGCAAACAGGCTCTCTACGTCCCTGGCCGCAACATTTTCCAGCAGTTGTTCTTCATAATACCCGGCCGATGTTACCAGCCCGTCCAGCCTGCCAAAATGATGCAGTGTCTCCTGAACGATACGGCAGCACGCTCTCTCGTCGCTTACATCTCCCGGCACAAACTGGCAGGAACCGGGAAGAGACTGAAGATGTGAAAGAGCTGCCCGGCCCTTTGCGACATCCCGTCCATTGATGACGACACCGGCCCCTTTTCCCAGGAGGATCCGGGCCGTTGCCAGACCAATACCGGACGTACCGCCACTGATGAGAATGACTTTATCTTTCCAGTCCATACGCATACACCTCAGAATAGTCCTAAATACTGCAGAATCAGTTTGCCTATGAGCAGCGTCGTCACAGTCATCATGACGACGCGGACGAAGCCGCTGCCCCTGCGGATAGCCATACGGGATCCAAAAAAGGCGCCGATGAAAATGCCCAGAGCCATAGTCAGTCCATAAGCATACAGGACTTTTCCCGAATAGATGAACAGGCAGAACGCCGTAACATTGCTCACAAAATTCAGCACCTTGGCATTGCCGGCAGCAACGACGAAATCAAATCCGATCATGGCAAAAGCGATGATCAGGAATGTTCCCGTGCCCGGCCCGATAAAACCATCGTAGATACCGATGGCAAAGGCAAAAGCCACAGCCTGGATCAGCTTTTTCTTCGTTTCTCCCGTATAGGTACTGGCCGCCCCAAGGTCCCTGCGGCTAAAGACGAAAATAGCTACGGCTACCAGTGCAGCAATAACCAGGGGCTGAAGCACGGCTGCCGACATATGAAGCATGAGCAGGCATCCAAGGGCAGCCCCGATGAACGTAAATGGCACGAGTTTCTTCATGAGACCCGTATCTACTTTTCCAGCCCTCATGAACTGGACGGTACTGATACCGCTGCCAAAGGTGGCAGCAAATTTATTGGTACCGATGGCATAATGGGGCGGCATCCCCATGGCCAGAAAAACAGGCAGGGAAATGAGTCCCCCTCCGCCGGCAATGGAGTCGATGAATCCCGACAAAAAGCCTCCGCACAATGTAATCAGCAAATACTCCCAGGAAAGGGAAAGAAAATCCATATTCAAACGACTCCTATTCCATCAAATCCGTGGCAAAGACCAGGTCGATGCCTTCATTATGCAATTCGTCTATCATTTCACTGATGGCCTGTGCCGTATTCCAGCGGCAATGACCGATTACGATGGCACTGCCGTTTTCACGGGCAATTTGTCCAGCCTGGCGCAGGCGGCTCTTGACAGCATCGACGCTGGCATCGTTGTCGATAAACAGGTTATTGCGGCTTGTCACGACACCCATGGCCCGGGCCGTCTGTTCCCCAACAGATGTACTATTAGTGCGGCTGTCCAGGTATGCCAGGCCGCGGCTGTTCATGACCTGCATGACATCTTTCATGATCCGGCTGTCTGATGTTGCCAAAGACCCCTGATGATTATTCATGCCGATGGCATGGGGTACCTGATCCAGGATTTCATTGGCCGTAGCTTTTACTTTGCTGTCGCTCATATCCGTTCCGATATAGACCGATTCTGATGACGGAACTCCCTGGGGCTGCATGGGCATATGAACAAAGATCTGCCGTCCTGCCCGGTAGCCGCTGTCGGCACTTTCTGCTGTATGAGATTTATACGGCATGACGGCATAGGTCAGTGGAATGGGCATAGCATTGAACTGGTTCAGGATATCAAGGCTGCTTCCGCAGTCATCAATGACGATGGCCAGCCGTCCCCGTACTTCTGACGGATGCTGTTGGCCGGCCGTGCTCTTCTTTTCTTTCACACTGGCCAGGTCCTTATCTTTTGCGTTCAGCACGGCTTTCTTTACGGCATCTTGTGTTTCTTTCGCAGCTCCCGGTTCGGTGACATACAATTTTGTCACGACGAGATAGACCTGTTCCTTATCCAGCATGTCGAATAAGGCGATGTCATATTCTGTAATGGTACTGCTGCCAGCTTTTTTCGTATCCACCTGATACAGGACAGCTTTTCCTCCACTCTTGGCAAGTTCCCTTTCCAGACTTGTCCGCGAAAATTCTTTATCCGGTACGACTTCGACCTGTTTTGTCGTCCAGCGGATTTTCCCTCCTGTCGCCCGGCGGTTTTCTTCCCTGTTTTCTGTCTTCAGGACTGTCACTGAAGCATGTTGTGCCTTCAGCCATGTTTCCACGGCATCCTGCAGTTCGCTGGCCGGTCCGGTATAATCAGCATCGACACCATTATCCTGTACGCTGTCTATACGGGTCATTTCTTCATCGGCCTTTTTTTCCGTATTGCCGTTGAGAAACCACCAGGCCCCGGCACAGAGGGCGATGAGCAGCACCAGGACGGCAAGCGGTCTTGCCAGGGACGAACTTCCGGAAGAGCGCCGGCTCCGTTTACGTTTTATCATATGTCTTCCTCCATAGTAAAAAGCGGAGCCGCTTTCATAGCAACTATCTATGAACAGCCACTCCGGTTTCTCTCATTTCTGAATCAAATCAGGCTTTTGAATATTCTTCTGTCGTTATATCCAGTTCCGGCTCAGCACTGCCATGAAGCAGCTCCAGAACGCGCCGCCCTATGATCTGTGCCCCGTTGCGGTGGCAGGCAAGGCTTGATGCGGACATTTGCTGCAGTGTTTCCGGCGATCTGAGCAGCTCGGAAACAACCGCTGCCAGGTCATCTTTCGTTTTGACCCAGCGGGCGCAGCCCTTGCTCTGCATATAGGTGGCATTGGCTTCTTCCTGCCCGGGAATAGGACTGTACAGCACGATGGGCACCTGAACAGTAGCCGCCTCCGTGCAGGTCAGGGCTCCTGGTTTGGTAACCAGAAGGGAGGCCCGTACCATCAATTCCGGGATGTGATTGGTATAACCCAGGATTTCCACATGGTGATGCAGTTCCCGCCGCATCTGGCAGAGTTCATCGTACAAATCAGCATTATATCCTGTTACGACAGTAAAATCACCTACATCAGGAAGCTTATCCAGAACAGATAATGACTGGCGGATCGACCCCATGCCGAGGCCGCCGCCCATGATGAGGACGTTGCGCCGTCTTTCGTGGTCTTCATCCCAATGCCAGCGCTGCTGCTGGAAGGTATTGCGTACAGGAATACCGGAAACGACGATTTTTTCAGCCGCCACATGCTGCTCCATGAGCTGCTGTTTCAACTGGGACGTCGCTACACAGTACAGATCCATTTGCGGATAGACCCAGAGCTGATGGATGGTAAAGTCCGTAATGACGCCAACCAGGGGAATCTGCAGGCGGTGCTGCCGTTTCAATAAGACTGCCGCCCCTGCCGGGAATGGATGAGTAAAAACGATAATGTCGGGATTCTTGTCCGCCAGCACGCGCAACATACGGCGTTTCAATCCCCACGAAAAAAGTGTTTTCACTACCATGCCTTTTTTATAACCCTGGGAGGAATAATACATCAGATCATAAAGCATGGGAAATACATCGAGTATTTTCAAATACGTTTCCTTGACAATGTTGTCGATAGAAAGCACATCATTGGATATGAAATCAAAGTGTTCCACTTCGCATTCTGCCGGCAGGGTTTTCAGATATTCTTCTATAGCATGTGCTGCCTGAGTATGACCGCTCCCAATAGAAGCTGACATGATCAGCACTTTTTTCTTCGTCATCCTGATTCCCTCTTTCAGACGGATAGTCCTACTAAATTATATATCCATGGTACGACAAAATGCAAGAAAAGAAAAGAGCCGTTTCTGACTGCGGCTCTTTTTCTCATTGACTTATTTATTGTTAACCAGATCTTTGAGCTGTTTGCCCGCTTTGAATGCCGGTGTATTGGAAGCGGCAATCTTGATGGTTTCTTTAGTCTGCGGATTGCGGCCTTCCCGTTCTTTGCGGTGACGTACTTCAAAGGTACCAAAGCCGATAATCTGAACTTTGTCATCCTTCTGAAGGCTTTCGCTGATAGCTTCAAATACAGCTTTTACAGCTTTTTCAGCATCTTTTTTCGTGATATCAGCTTTTTCTGCTACACTGTTTACTAATTCGGTTTTATTCATTGTAAATCCTCCTTTGATTTGTTACATCTATCGTTTCCGTCTAACAGGAGTTCCCGCATCTTTTCGTTCTTCCCGCTTCGCCTTTTGCCAGAAGCCATCCAGCTCATCCAGGGAAAATTCAGACCAGTCTCTGCCCGAAGCACGGACACAATCCTCTACATAGGAAAATCTGCTGCGGAACTTGTTGTTAGCCCGATGTAACGCACACTCCGGTTCTATGTCATATCGCCGGCATAAATTGGCCAGAACGAACAGGACATCGCCTGCTTCTTCCTCCATATGATCCCTGTCACCTTCAGCCACGGCATCCAGGAATTCCTGCCATTCTTCGTGGACTTTGGCTACCACTTGTTCAGCCGTATCCCACTCAAATCCTTTTTTTGCAGATTTTTCCTGAAGTTTATAGGCGGCAAGGAGTGAAGGAAGGCCTTTGACGACTCCATCGAGAAGATGGTCGTGCTGCTGGCGTCGTTCGCTCTGTTTCAATCTATCCCAGTTTACCATACTCATATGCCTGTTTTCAAGGGGTTTATCCGTAAAAACATGGGGATGGCGGCGAATCATCTTCTTTGTTACATCGTTTACAATATCCTGTGCTGAAAAAAGGCCTTCTTCTTCAGCTATGCGGGCATGGATGACGACCTGATACAGAATATCGCCCAATTCTTCCCGGATACCTTCTATGTCGTTCTGATCTATGGCATCGAGCATTTCATACACTTCTTCGATGAGGAACCGTCGCAGGGTCTTGTGAGTCTGCC
>NZ_ONTA01000301.1:0-4012 GCF_900320625.1 Megasphaera sp. DJF_B143 | reverse complement strand
CACGGCGGCGTATCTGGGCGGCAAAAAATAATATCGTTATTTTACAGGGAGAATTGCCCGGATACTCTTTCCAGTGCAAAAAGGCTGCCGCAAAATGACTCACAAGTTCATTTTGCGGCAGCCTTTGGTTGTCTTATCGTAAATGGGACTTTTATTTACCCAGTACGCCTTCGAGGAAGGCAGCCGTATCGGACAGATAATCGGCCTGGTAGCTTTCGATATCGCCCTTATCGCAGTGCGCGGCAAAGGCTGGATCGATTGGCAGTTTGGCCGTATGGCTGATGCCATATTTCTGAGCCGATTCATCGACGCGGCTCGGGCCGTAGATTTCTACTTTTTCATGGCAGTTCGGGCATTCGAAGTAGCTCATGTTTTCGATGAGGCCCAGGACGGGGATGTGCATCAGTTCAGACATCTTCAATGCCTTTTCGACGATGAGGGAAACCAGTTCCTGCGGGGAAGTGACGACGAGGATGCCATCGACGGGCAGGCTCTGGAATACGGTCAGGGGAACATCGCCCGTTCCCGGAGGCATATCGACGAACATGTAGTCGATGTCGCCCCAGAGCACGTCGGTCCAGAACTGTTTGACTGCTCCGGAAATGACCGGTCCTCTCCAGACGACGGGCGAGGCCGTATCTTCCAGAAGGACGTTCATGGACATGACTTCAATGCCGCCTTTGGTGACGACCGGATTGATGCCGGCTTCGCTGCCCGTAGCACGATCGGTGATGCCGAATACTTTCGGAATGGAAGGGCCGGTAATATCGGCATCGAGGATTGCCGTTTTAAAGCCACGGCGGTGCATCTGTACGGCCATGAGCGACGTGACCAGGGATTTACCGACGCCGCCTTTGCCGCTGACGACGGCGATGACGTGTTTGACATGGGTGCCTTCATGAGGCTTTGCCAGAAGGCTCTGTGGTTCCGTACGGCTTTCACAGTTGCTGGCGCAGCTGGAACAGTCGTGATTACAGTTTTCACTCATTGTGTATCATTCTCCTTTTGTGGGATCGTATCCCGTTTTTCGCGGACAGCCCGGCAGAATGGATTGCAGCACGAACCGGCGCGTTCACAAACCTGGATTTTACCGCCCTGGATGAGCAGGCGTCTGCCGTATACCAGTGCCAAAGCTACTTTATGACGGGCCGATTCATAGATTCCCGTTACAGTCGTGCGGCCTACATCCATCTGTACAGCAGCCTGTTCCTGTGTCAGACCGACCAGATCCATGAGGCGGATGACTTCATATTCATCGACAGTCATTACGATAGTATCACAATCATTTTGCTTTCCGTCGGGAGTAAACGATTCCTGACGGGGCAGAGAACAGACACGGCGGCAGCGTTGGGGACGCGGCATAAATACTCCTCCTTTCACCATGACGATACAGGGCATGGGCTGTACCATGCCCTGTTCCTATTATACTGGTGATGATGACATATGTCAAAACATAGATATATTATAACAGATATAAAGAAATACGATGACGCAAAAAGCAGACCGCCGGAAAGACGGTCTGGCATAATCAGATAATATCGATATGGCAACGCTTCATGGCGCGCAGGGCTTCGGCGTGGCTTTCCGGTGTAACGCCGGCACAGCAGTCACTCCGGACGGCGATTTCCTTTTCCGGGAAATAGGCTTTTAGGAGCATGGCATTGGAAATGACGCAGATATCCGTGCAGAGCCCCATGAGGACCAGGCGATCGTATGGTGCCGCTTCTTCGACGAGCTGGGTGCAGCCGAAAGTCGGTTTTTCCAGGACCGGTGCCATGAGCGTGTACGGCAGAAGGTCCCGGCAGATCTGCCAGCCGTGGGTATCGCGGATGCAATGGGGAACGGGGAGTTTACGTCCTTCCTGCGTATCCATATAGTCTTCGCCATGTGTATCCTGGGTGAAGATGAAATCCGTCTGGTGCGTTTCGTCTTTTTTGGCAGCCTGAAGAAGGGCTTCGATGCGCGGTACGATGAGCGGTGCTTCTTTCGTACCCAGAGCCCCGTCGATGAAATCATTCTGCATATCGATGATAATATAAGCTTGTTTCATGAATAGGACATCCTTTCTACTGCATTGCCTGACGCAGCTTCTGCACGTATGCCGGCACATCATCACAGGTCATGAGTCCGGTCATGACGCAGACGCCGGCGATGGGGATACCGGCCAGCTGTGGCAGCGTTTCCGGTGTTATACCGCCCAGAGCATAGACCGGAACGTGTACGGCACTGGTAATATTGCGCAGTTCCTGGAGGCCGATAGGCGGCTGGGCCGGCTTGCACGGCGTGGGCAGCACGTGGCTGGCGATGATGTAATGGGCTCCCAGTTCTTCGGCCAGACGGGCTTCTTCAGCGCTGTGTACAGAAACTCCCAGGCTGGTCATATAATAGGTAATCGCCGTGTGGGACTGCAAATAGTCCAGCGAACATTGGAAACGGGGGATGTGGAGTTTGACACCGACGCGGCCAAAGTAACTGAGGATACACTGTTTCTGATGCAGATTACAGAGCCGCTGCATTTTTTTGGCATAATTTGTGTATTCTTCTTCGTCGAGATTTTTTTCGCGCAAAATAATGCTGTCGATATCAGAAGCTGCTACTTGTTCCATATGATCCCAGTAATTTTGTTTGCATAGCGCACGGTTTGTTACAGCAATCAATTTCAACACAATATATCACCCTTGTCTTTTAACGTTATCTCAACTGTTAACAATATATATCATTATACATTTATTTCTCTTAACTATCAATAAATTCTCAGCTATATTATGACGATAAGGCATAAAAAAAGGAAAAAATCGTTGCTGAATTACGATAAATTAATGCATTTATGGAATAAACATCTATTCATACCAAAATGAAATACAAGGAATAAACTTTATTTTTTTGCATAATCATTATATAATAAGTATATATAATATGCGACAATATGCGACGGCAACATGAGTAAAGACGCATTACTTTTTCACCGGACCCCCTGGAGGACGGGGGATGGCGGATGGAAGGTGGCAGTATGTTAACAAATTCAGAATGGCTGGGAATCAACGAATTATCCCTGCTGATCCACGGTACGGATACGATCCGGGACATGCAGCGGTATTTTTTGGAGGCATTGCGGAATATCGTACCGTTTGAACGGGCCGCTTTTTTTCTGTTTCATGAGGAAACGGGCGGTCTTCTGGTGTTGCAGTCTCCTTTCTGTATCCACATGAATCCGGAGATTGTCAAGGCTTATGGCCGGTTGATCAATACGAACGGCATTTGCCGCCGCGTCATCAGCCTGCGCCGCACCATGGCCTATCGCAGCAGTGACCTGGTCACGCCGGATGAAGAGGTGACAGACTCGGTGACAGAAGTCCGGAAATCATTTCTTCTCCCCAATGAAGTCAGCTTTTATAGCGGCATCGTCCTGGCCGATGATCGGAAACTGCTGGGAGAAGTCGTCCTCTACCGGACGGACCGGCAGCGGGATTTTACCGATAACGAAATGGAAATACTGGACCGGCTGAAAGATCATCTGGCTATCCGCTTGCGCAGGGAACGGAAGGAATGCCAGGTGCAGCAGCACGAAAAAGATCAGGAAGAAAGCCAACTGATAGCTATGGGGCTGACTCCCCGGGAAAGTGAGATTGCCAGCCTGGTCATGAAGCAGTATTCGACGGAAGATATCAGCCGTCATCTGGTCATCAGCCAGTGTACAACAAAAAAACATCTGCACAATATTTTTGCCAAGCTGGGCGTCAGCAGCCGCCTGCAGCTTATGGAAGCCATACGGACGTGGGAACGGGCCCGGGAATAAGTACATAGGGAATCAGCCTCTGCACGGTAGATATCGTGCAGAGTTTTTTTATGAATACAGATGAGTCTATTTTGACCAAATGTCTGTTCTTCACATCCAACAGATTGTCCAATATCCTGCGCAAGGAATTCTATTTTTGCACAGGAGCACAAAAGCCTGTCTATAAGCAGCTGACCGGCACACCTAAAGCCTCTTTCTGCATTGAAAACAAGTTTT
>NZ_ONTA01000209.1:0-2202 GCF_900320625.1 Megasphaera sp. DJF_B143 | reverse complement strand
TGGTCCGGATTCCACTGGCAGCGGAGCCCATCATTTACGACATCGAAACCGGCTCCCTGCAGAAGGGCTGTAATCTGTTTGACTGCTTCGCCGCTCCAGCCATAGCTGCCGAAGGCAGCGGCTTTCTTATTCTTGAATTTCAAGCCACGGATCATTTCCATAATGCCGCCGATGGAGAAGAGATAGCCATAATTGATAGTAGGCGAACCGACGAGGATAGCTTTGGATTTGAAGACTTCTGTTACGATGTCGTTCTTGTCATCCACTGCGGAATTGAAAAGCTTTACTGTCACTGTCGGATCGGCTTCGCGCAGGCCTTCGGCAATGCATTCAGCCATACGGCGTGTCGAGTTCCACATGGTGTCATAGATGATGGTAATCTGGTTTTCCTGGTACGCTTTTGCCCATTCCTGGTATTTGGCAACAATCCGCATCGGGTTATCACGCCAGATGACGCCGTGGCTGGGGCAGATCATCGATACGGGGACATTCATGTTCAGGATTTCATCGATTTTGCGGGTGACCATGGGGCTGTACAGGTTCAGGATGTTGGCATAGTACTTCATGGCTTCCTGATAGAGTTCAGCCTGATCGACGCAGTCATTGTACATCTTTTCGCTGGCATAGTGCTGGCCGAATCCGTCATTGCTGAAGAGGATGTTTTCACCGGTCATATAGGTGAACATCGTATCGGGCCAGTGCAGCATCGGTGCTTCGATGAAGACGAGCTGGCTGCTTCCGAGGTTCAGCGTATCGCCGGTCTTGACATTGACGAAGTTCCAGTCCTGGTGATACAGGCCGCGCAGGATGGCTTCCCCTTTCTTCGTGCAGTAAATCGGCGTGTCCGGGATTTCACGCATCAGGGCCGGCAGGGCGCCGCTGTGATCGTTTTCATTATGGTTCATGACGATATAGTCGATGTCCTTGAGGTCGATTTCGCGCTTTAAGTTAGCGACAAATTCTTCATCGAAGGGTTTCCATACGGTATCCATCAAAACAGTCTTTGTATCGCGGATCAGGTACGAGTTGTAGGAAGATCCCTTTTCTGTAGAATATTCATGTCCATGAAATTCGTTCAGTTCCCAATCGATTTTCCCTACCCAGGTTACTTTATCTGTCAGTTTTTTTCCCATGTCTATCGTCTCCTTTTATGTAGCTATTGAAATCTGACTTGGTTCATCGTTCTTACAAGACTAGTATAATTGGGAAGGCGTTACAAAGCAGTTGCATTTGCAACGGGTGAAGCCTTTTTGGAAAATCCAGACAAAAATATGATGCTGGCAGGGGAGACCATGGTATAATGAAAAAAATGGCTAAGGGAATGGAGATGACAATTTTGGCAAAATTGGAACTGGGAGACTGTCAGCAGCTATTTTCAGACAGAATCTATGAACGGGGTCTGGTGTATTATGAAGATGAGGCTGTACATGATATAGAAAGGACAGGAAATAAGATTACGGCGGCCGTAGATGGCTCTGAGACGTATACGGTGACGCTATATGTCAAAGCGGATGCTGTCTATAATATGACCTGCACCTGCCCGTATGCTGCGAAGGGAGAACATTGCAAGCATATGGTAGCGGTATTGCTGGCTTTGGAGGATGGACAGCTGCAGGAAGAGCCGGAAACGGATGGCCGGGAACGGACGTGGAAGGATATCCTGCAATATATGCCGGAACAAGAGGTGCGGTCATTGCTGTTTCAATTACTGGAACGTGATCCGGAAAAGCAGCAGTCTCTCGTTTTAACCTATTCTAAAGGCATGCTTTCCAAAAAAGAGATGCAAAAACTTCTCCGCCAGGCAAAGGCTCTGTGCCGGTCGTATGAGCGGGAGGGATTTGTGGACTACTGCGGCCACATTATGAGGAGAAAATACGGGATAGGTATGTCTGGTACGTAAAAGCACTCATGCCTGATTCCCGCCATCGCAGTCAGTATCGCAATTGTATCCAATACTTAAAGAAAATCTGCCAGTATCCGGGAAGAGAAGAAATCGTACGCAATCTGGCCCGTGATTGGAAACAGACCTATACAACCCGCCGGGCTATGAAGGAAGAATTGGAACAGGCAGGGTTTTGAGCCGTTATTGTAATGCGAAAGTCAGGAGGGACATCTGATGATGAAGAAAACATGGATGAGAAAAGTATTGCAGATTCTGAGCGTTTGTTGTTTGTCCAGTGTGCTGGTGCAGGCCGCTGAACC
>NZ_ONTA01000210.1:0-5862 GCF_900320625.1 Megasphaera sp. DJF_B143 | reverse complement strand
GTCCACGTCCGTCCGGCAGCAGGTGATCCGCCTCTGGATACATATGGTCTCTCCCGGCTTCCGTACATTACCAATACGTATCTCGTGGAACCGACCGATAAAGGTGCCGGTATCCGCCGGTTCATGGAACACGCCGGAGCTCCCCTGGAAGACGTAGTCGTATTCGGCGACGGCCTCAACGACATCGCCATGTTTGTATCACCCTTCTTCCGCATCGCTATGGGAAATGCCCGTCCCCAGCTCAAGGAACGGGCCGATTATATTACCGATGACAATGACAAGGGCGGCATATTCCATGCCTGCCGCAGGTTTGGCTGGATATAAATGGACGAATCCCCAAAAAATTGGCATACGAAGCCTGACTTGCTTCGTATGCCAATTTTTTCATCTATAACCTGCCATCGGATAAAGAATTGCCGGAAAAATCCCTTCTGGCCAGATTATCCTCTGGCAGCCATTTCACCATTTGCTACCTTTTCTTTATAGCGTTTTGTCCATTTCCAACGGTTGTGAAGCCAGAACCAGTCTTCCGGATATTTCCGGATCCGTTCTTCCAGCCGGTCATTTAATGCCTGCGTCGTCGCATAGACGATGCGTTCCTTTTCTTCCTTGGACAGGCGGTGATCCGCCGTATACGGCCGGATGGGCGGCAACACGTCTATGACGTGATGATAAGGTCTGTCTTCATGAATAAACGTAGAAATAATCGGATAATTTTTGATTCCTGCCATTTTAGCCGGTCCGTCAGCCGTCAGCGTATCACGGCCGAATAACCGGACCATAATGCCTGTGTATCCCGGATCCTGATCCATCAAGAGACCGATATAATGGCCATTTTGGAGAAAACGCACCATATCGCGGATTCCCGTCTTGTACGTGACATGCTGTTTCATCATCGCCCGGTATTCGTTGATAAAAGCATCGGCGCTGTGACTGTTCTGCTGTTGGGCCACGGAAATAAGCGGATAACCGTTCATGGCAAGAACCGCTCCCAATAATTCCCAATTTCCCGCGTGAGAAGCCATGAAAACGGCGCCTTCACCGCTTTCTTTCAGCTCGTCCAGATATTCCTTCCCATGCCAGGTAATCTTCTTATCCAATATTTCTTTCGTATAAATCGGATAGGATAACACCTCGATGATCATAGGTCCAAAGCGGCAGCTGCTCGCCTTGGCAATCTCCATGGCTCTTTCCGGATCATCGGTAATACCACAATCCAATATCTGCTGCTGAGCCAGCCGCTTTCTTTTTCGGGGGACAAAGGTCCAGAAGAACCAGCCCAGGAAATGTCCCAGCGCACGCCGCACGCCTTCGGGCAGATGGCATATGATCCAGCTTAGTATTTTCATAAAGGTATACATAGGCTGCCTCTTATTCAGCTGTCTTTTTTTCTAATTCAGCAATTTTCTTTTCCAGCTGTTTGATTTTTTTCGCCATGTCCGGCAAGTGTTTCAAATATACCTGGGACCGTTTCCATTCCATATGAGGCTGCATCGGATATCCGGCATAGACCTGGTTTCCTTCCGCATTGCCGGTTATCCCGGTCTTTCCCGCAAAAACAGCATTGTCTCCGATGGTAATATGGCCTGTACAGCCCACCTGGCCGGCAAAGATGCAGTGATTACCCGCCTTGGTACTGCCGGCAATCCCTACCTGGGCTATGATGAAGCAGTCTTCCCCGATTTCCACATTATGGCCGAGATGGACAAGATTGTCTATTTTAGTACCCCGTTTGACAACGGTGCTGTCAAGAGTTCCATTATCGATGCACGTACAGGCCCCGATTTCTACGTCATCGCCGATTTTGACATTGCCAATCTGGGGAATGCGCGTATGACGGCCTTCGTTTGTAGCAAAGCCAAAACCTTCACCGCCGATAACCGCATGGGCACGGACGACAAGACGATCTCCGAGCTGGCAGTTTTCGTGGATGACAGCACCGGGATAAATGACGGCATCGTCACCGATAGAGACATTATCGCCAATGAAAACATAGGGATAAATGATGCAGTTCTTTCCTATGCTGACATTCCTGCCAATGACAGCATAGGCCATGACAGCGGCATTGTCCCCCAGGACAGCACTGTCATCTACGACGGCCGTAGGATGAATGCCCCGGGCCACGGTCTGCCGGGGATGGAAGAGCACCAGGAGCTGGGAAAAAGCCAGGCGC
The DNA here is from genome assembly GCF_900320625.1 of Megasphaera sp. DJF_B143. Lineage (NCBI taxonomy): Bacteria > Bacillati > Bacillota > Negativicutes > Veillonellales > Veillonellaceae > Megasphaera > Megasphaera sp. DJF_B143. The sequence goes on along the minus strand of NZ_ONTA01000210.1, from coordinate 3,689 downwards.
GGATTTTTTACCAGTACGAGTGTATTATCCCCGGCCGGGACTTCTTTTTCCACAATGACGGCACCGGCATGAACCTGAGGCAGATATTCCGTATATGGATCTACTGCAAAGGTGATATCCTCCAGACCTGCTTCCTGCAGCCCCTTGATATCTTCAATTTCCCGCGTGCCATCACCGATCACCGTACCGCCCAGTATGGCGGCCAACTCCTGTACTGTCTTCTTCAACATAGTCAACCCCTTTATTGTAATTTCGCAATCAAATCATCGGTTACATCGACGCCGCCGTTGGGAACGACTTCCTTATAGACGATGATGCCGACGTTTTTATCCTTGGCGATATCCCCTAATTTGCTCTGGATATCGGTCATGAACTGACGCTGCATACTGGCGGCGTATATCTGCTTTTCCTGTAATGCCTGCTGCTGTTTCTTCTGGAAATCTTCCGCTGACATGGACTGCTGGGCCTGCTGCAGTTCGGCATCGAGAGATTTGCTCTTTTCTTCTATCTTCTGTTGGTACTGCTGTACGGCCGGTGCTTCTTTCTGTACGCGGCTCATATCTACATAGCCTACTTTATCTTCACTACCGCAGCCGCTGAGTACGGCAACTGCCGCTATCATGCATAAAACAGCAGCCAATCGTTTACCTATCCGTTTCATTCGTATAATGCCTCCTGTTATGCCAGCTTGACAATGATATCATCGGTCACATCCAGCGCAGTGCCGATGCCTTCGTATTCAGAGAATATGATATCGATTCCCTGTTCTTCCGCAACGGCCGCCGCTTTATCCCGGATATCTGCCAGGATGGCTTCTTTCTGATCCTTCATTTCTTTTTCTTTTGCTTCAAGTTTCTCTTTCCAGGCCGCATTCCAGACAGCCGGTTCCGGACGCTTCCCAAAAGAATCCATTTGTTTCGTGAACAATTCCCGACTGGATTGCTGCCGGGCCGCCAGTTCATCTTTTACCTGAAGCGCATATGCCTGCAGTTCTTTCTGTGCTTTTTCCTTATCGGGAGCCATGGCAGCGGCAATATCCGCCGCTGCAGCCGCGTCCGTCTGATGGTCGCCGCCGTTTTTGCGCAACAGTGCCTGCAGTTCCTGTTCTGCTGCCTTACGTTCCGACGGAGACAGGGCCAATGCAGCCAGTTTCAGCCGGAGATTGACGATCTTCAGATTTTCTTCATCAGAAAGGGCCGGCTGTGTCTGCCGGCGTTCCCGGATCAGAGTCTGATACCGCTGCTCCAGTGCCGCATTCAATTCATTCTGTTTAATGGCCACCCGGGCCTGTAATTCCTGATCCAGAGCCGCTGATGACAACGCATCGGTCATAGAAAAGTCTTTCGCCGCCTGCCCTTGGGATGCAGCCTGCTTCGAGTAATGCCACTGTTCAAACTGATACTGGGCTACCATCGCATTATATTCCAGTTCCAGGCGATGGTACTGGCTGTACGAGGGATGGCTCATCATGATGTGTTCTACATCGGCGCAGGCAATGACCGGCCCTTTTTCTGTAACAGGCACAGCCGGCGTCCGGCTGTGCATCATCCAGAAAGCCACAGCCAGGCAAAAGGCCAGCACTACGGCGCCAGCAGCTGCCGCATAATTACGCTTCATGGCAATATCCTTACTTGGACTGGGATTCACTCAGTTTCTTGGAAACCTGTTCTGTAATATCCTGACCACCATAGAGAACGGCCCGTTTATCGACGACAAGGCTCAGGCCTTTCGTGCTGGCAACGCTGCCGACGGCTTCATCGACTTTATCTTTGACGCCCTTATAGATGTCTTCTTGTTTTTTCGTCATTTCTTCCTGAATCTGCTGATAGAGCTGACTCTTCTGTTCATCGGTCATACCCTGGGACTGTTCTTCAAATTTTTTCTTGGCATCTTCCGAGGCCTGCTGCATTTCTTTCTGTGCATTGGCTACATCCTGATTATCGGGCGGAATGACCTTGCTCATATCGACGACGCCGATATTGCTGGACGGCGCCGCACTGACGGGATTGCCCATCTGCATGACGGCAATGCCGGCAACACTCAGTACAAAAATCGCTGCAATGACAGCGGAAAAAATCTTGACATTCTTTTTCTTACCCATTTCTGACATCATAGTAACATTACTCCTTTGCAATTCCTTATAAATAGCCAATAACCCGCAGCCACGTATCGTGGCCGGAAATGATATATTCCAAACCGACGTATTCATGGAGACGGTACAAGAGTCCCGCCTCTTCATCATGGTTTGTCAGATCTTTATCGAACCGGAAAGACCAGCGGCCCCCTAATTCCTGCCGCAGCCAAAGATGATGGCTGTCATCCTGGCTTTCAAAATTATATCCCATCCAAGTTCCCTTGCGGGGCTGATACCCGTAACCGGGAATGAAGTTCCAGGCTACAGAAGCAGGCATGAATTCCACGTCTGTATACAACTCATGGTGTTTGCCGATTTTTCTGCCCACATGGGCCCGCAGGACCGTATTATCTTCTTTATCATGATAGGCATCACTGTCCCTGCTGACATCTATGTAGGCCTGTGCGCGGACATCGTAAAAATCCGTTTCCGATTTTAAATGGATATCCATATTTTCAGCAACGGAAAGACTGGGAAGGACGCGCAGCTTATATTTCTTTATGACCCACTGGTCATTCAGATGCTGCTGCAAATCACGCTCTACATCGCGCTGATGGCGGCGCACAAATGCAACAGGCAGGCCATTCAGGCCTGCATAACGGTCTTCCATATGCTTGCGCGTACTGAGAAAGATGATCTTGGGCAGGTTTTCCGCATCGACGCGGACGTTGACATTGCGCACAACGGGAAGTACCGGCAGAAAATACACTTCTACCGTCGTATCCGCGCCGGGCGTAATGACAATGTGCGGATAAAATTCTGGAAGTTCTGTCTCCAGTTCCGTCTCCATAACAGCCTTGACCGTGCCATTTGCCCAGTCCAGAGCATCGACGGGAAGACCGGTCAGGAGATTTTCAATAAAAGCCGAAACGCCGGTCAGGTCCCTGCCAGCCATTTCTTGTCCCAGTGGCGGAAGAGATCCATAGTCAAAGCGGACATGTACCCGGCGTATGGTACTTCCCCAGGGGCGGATCTGCACAGACAGCATCGTTTCCGGTCCCGGCACGAGTTCGATATGTTCGACCGTATACCCTATGAGCACGCGGTCCGTAATGTCGTAAACCATGCGGGTATACTCATCCTGCCGGTTCAGCACGGCCTGGTCATCGGCACCGAGGAACACGTGGTTCCCAATCGTCTCAATGCTGGCACATATCCTCTTCTCGACAAGAGGCGGTATGGCCTCTCCCAGAGAAGAGACGCGTACCGCCACATGAGTTACGGGTGCCGCTATGGCACTACCTAGACTAGCACAGACAAAGAGAATCGTCAATAAACAAGTGCGAAACACGACGTATCCCACCTATCGTCTGCATACATCAGAACTTACCACCAAAGCTGAAGTGGAACTTGCCGCCATCGTCACCGACGCCGTAATCCAGGCGGATAGGCCCGATTGGCGTCGTGATGCGGAATCCGAGACCGGTGGAAACGTGGATACTGTCATCGTTCTGATACCAGGGGATATTTTCCGTTCCATCCCAGGCAGAACCGGCATCGACAAAGAAGACGCCTTGGATTTTCTTGGCAATCGGATAGCGGTATTCTACCGTCG
>NZ_ONTA01000211.1:0-2372 GCF_900320625.1 Megasphaera sp. DJF_B143 | reverse complement strand
CAGTGGTTCGGCATTATAGGCACAAGGGCCTCCGGCAACGACGAGAGGCATGTCTTCTCCCCGGTCCCGGGAAAACAGTGGGATTCCTGCCAGATCCATCATATTGAGGATATTGGTAAAGCTCATTTCATATTGCAGTGTAAATCCTACGAAGTCAAAATCAATGACCGGCGTCTTCGTTTCCAGTGAAAAAAGCGGATATCCTTTACTGCGCATGAGCTCTTCCATATCCGGCCAGGGGGCATAGACCCGTTCAGCCGCCACGTCCTGCCGTTCGTTGAGCAGGGCATAGAGGATGCGCAGTCCCAGATGGCTCATGGCCACTTCATACACATCGGGGAAACAATAGGCTACCGTCAGTTTGACGTCTTCATGATTTTTTACGACACTATTCCATTCTCCTCCCACGTAGCGGGCGGGTTTACTGACTTTGCTCAGCAGGACAGGATCGATTACAACAGTTCGTGACAAAGAGAAACCTCCTATCAGGTGCAGACCGGCATCAGAAAATCATCGTCTGCTGCCGCATGTAAATACTCATCAACAGGCCCATAGCCAGCATGTTCGTCGTCAGGGCACTGACACCATAACTCATGAATGGCAGCGGAATCCCCGTGACAGGCATGATACCGCAGGTCATACCTACATTGACCAGTATCTGGAAGGCCCACATGGAAACAATCCCCGTTGCCAGAAGCATGCCAAAGGGGTCTTTGCACTCTTTAGCCGTGACAAGTCCCCGGTAGACGAGCAGGAAATATAAGAATAAAATGACGATACAGCCCATAAAGCCCAGTTCTTCCCCAATGACTGAAAAGATAAAGTCCGTGTGGTTTTCCGGCAGGAAATTCAGCTGGCTCTGGGTCCCCTGGAAGAGGCCTTTGCCAAATAATTCACCGGAACCAATGGCGATTTTGGACTGGATGATATGATATCCGGCACCAAACGGATCGGCATTGGGATCGAGGAAGACGAGAATACGGGATTTCTGATAATCTTTCATGAAATGCCATCCTATCGGCGCCAGAACGACGCCGGCGGCAAAGATATTCCGCAGCAGGGACATTTTGACATTGGAAACAAAGAGCATGCCAAAAGTAATAGCCAGAAATACCAGGCTGGTCCCCAGGTCTGGCTGTTTCAGTACCAGCAGGAAGGGAATCCCGACAAACAGACCGATAGGAAGCAGGCTTTTAAAAGAATTCAGTTTATCTACTTTATTGGATAACAAGGCTGCCGTGCAGATGATCATAATCAGCTTGGAAAATTCCGACGGCTGGATGGTAATCGGGCCGACCTGGATCCAGCGCTGCGCCCCCAGGGCCGATGTACCGACGAACATGACCGCCAGCAGGATGAGCAGATTCAGCACATAGAGAGGCTTGGCAAAAAGCTTCAGCCGTGTGTAATCAAAGCGGCTGAAAAACAGGACTATCAGGAGATTCAGCACGAATGCCCCGCCCTGCTTGGCCACGAAATCGTAATTGATGACCCCTTTGTTTATGTGAGTTGCACTGCCAATGATACACAGACTGCAGCAGACAATCAGGATTGTCGAAAATAACATGACTTTATCTAAATTTTTCCATTCTCTTTTAAACATTCTTACTGACTCCTATCGGCGGTACTGACGCCACATGCGGGACTGGCTGCGCCGCTGCTTCAATGATATGCGCATCGGGGAAGGGACAGGCTGATTCTCGTCACTGATCGTCTCTATCCCGGGACCGCCGTTTTCAGAAGCCCCATCCTCCTGTTCCTGCGGGACTGTTTCCAGTCCATCCACCATGTTTCTGCACCCGGGGATAACGTGGGCCGCGGCCTTTGCCAGTTCTTCCACTGCGCCGGCAGGAATAGCTTCGTCCACGCCTGTGCTCTCATCGCATATTGCAATTTCTCCTGTCTTCCCTTCCCCTGCTGCAGGCATTGCATTTTCCTCATGAGGCAGGCCGGCTATGAGCTCCGCGACAGGGACAGGTTCGTTTTCCGTAAGATAGGCTGTGGTCCGCTCCATGGCCTGGTAAAAAGGAAGGCCTTCATCCATATGGATCATATCCCCTTCCTGGGCCAGCCGGTTGATTGCACGGTCATGGGGAAGGATACCGGCAACATGCTCTGCCGGCAATGATTCCAATGCTTCATCAGCAGAGACAAAACCATCGGAATGGCCGTAAAAATTATTGAGCAGCGCCGCATAATGGAACTGTTTATGCTTATTACAGAACTGCATGACCCGGGATGCATCACGGATGGAAGACCAGGACGGTTCGACGACAAAGAGGATTTTGTCGGCGATCGCTACGGCATATTTGTAAGCTTTCCCGCGCCCTGGCGGACAATCAATGAGGATATAGTCATAATCCGGAGCCAGT
>NZ_ONTA01000212.1:0-3323 GCF_900320625.1 Megasphaera sp. DJF_B143 | reverse complement strand
CGTTGATTCCAATCCGGCAGCAGTTGTGACGGATCCATCTGTAGCAGATCATACTTATATTGAACCACTCAATGAAGAATGCCTGACGCGGGTGATTGAAAAGGAACGGCCCGACGCACTATTGCCCGGTATGGGCGGGCATCTTGCCATTCGTGTATGTGCCGGATTAAATAAAAAGGGAATCCTGGCACAATACGGAGTCCGTATTGCCGGCATACCGATGAATATTGTCGAAGGCGGAGAAAACCACATCGCATTTAAAAAGTCCATGGATGAATTGGGACTTCAGACTGCCCGGAGCATTGTCTGCTCCAGCGTCGAGGAAGTCCTGGCGGCGGCAGGTAAAATGGAATATCCCGTCGTACTCCGCCCTGCATATACATGTGGAGGCAGCGGAAGCGGCATAGCAGAGGATGAACCGTCGCTCCGGGCGCTTTGTGCCCGTACTCTGCAGTCCGGCCAGGCCCGGCAGGTCCTGGTTGAAGAGACGCTGACCGGGTGGAAAGAATTGGAACTGGTGGTGCTCCGTGATGCGGAACATACCGTTGTGCCGGTGTGCTTTATGGAAAATCTGGACCCTGTGGGAATTCATACGGGGGATTCTGTTTCTGTGATTCCTATGCTGACTGTTCCGGAGGATGTACAAAAGGAAATTCAGCGTCAGGGAACCTTAATTGTGGAACATATGGGAATCATCGGCTGTGCTGATATAAAATTTGCCTGGAATCAGCAGGATGGCCGCGTAACTGTCATCTCCTTCAATCCACGGATGTCCCGTTCTTCTGTACTGGCTTCAAAGGTGACGGGGGTTCCCGTTGCCAGCATTTCAGCCAGACTGGCATCCGGTCTGTTACTCCGGGAAATCCCCTGTGCGGACTGGGGAACGATGGATCAGTATCAGCCGGGGCATGGCCCGATAGCGGTAAAATTCCCGCGCTGGGATTTCCATCCCTATGATGGCGCCAAAGACATACTGGGAACGCAGATGCGGTCCATCGGTGAAGCGGTGGCACTGGGGAGAACCTTTAAAGAAGCATTGCAAAAAGTTGTCTGCTCGCTGGAACAGAACCGGTACGGGCTGGGCCAGGATGAAATGTTCATGGCAATGACCCCGGATGAATTGATGCGAAAGTTAGCTGTTCCTTCATCGGAACGATACTTTATGATGTATGAAGCGCTTCGCAAGGGAGCTGCCCCGGAAGAAATACAAAAAATAACACAGGTTCATTCCTGGTTCATTACACAGATTAAAGAATTGGCGGATGAAGAAAATGCCCTCAGAGAATTGAAGGGGGCAATTCCCTCTGATGCGGTACTGGTACAGGCCAAGAAAGATGGATTTTCCGATGCCTGTCTGAGCCATATTCTGGAGGTGCCGGAAGATGCAATCCGCATACACCGGCAGTCGATTGCTCTGACGGAAAAATGGCAGGCTGTTTCCGTTAACAGCGCTATGCGGCAGACGGGCTGTTTTTCTACATACAATGGAGAAAATCAGCATACCGTACGGCAGGGGAAACCTAAAATTATCGTATTGGGGAGCGGTCCTGAACGTATTGGCCAAAGCGGGGAATCCGATTATGGATGTATCCGGGCTATGGCAGCGTTGAAAAAATCAGGATTTGAAACCATTATGGTCAATTGTGATCCGGCAGCTGTATCGACTGGAGAGGATGCTGCAGATACGGTGTATATTGAACCGCTGACAGTCGAACATGTACTGGAAATCTGCCGTCATGAAAAACCAGTCGGCGTCATCGGCCAGTTTGGAGGAAGGGCAGCAGAAAAACTTATAGTGGCTCTGCAGGCAGAAGGCGTGCATATTCTGGGAACGGACCCGGGCAGCCTGAATCTTGCCGGGGACTGGCACCAATTCCAGGACATGATGAACAAGATCGCTGTTCCTGTGCCAGAGTCTGGTTCAGCTGTCCAGCCAGAGGATGCGTTGCATGTAGCAGAACAGATAGGATATCCGGTGGTGCTGCATATAGGTGATTCCAAGACCATCATTCATGATCCGGCCACTCTGGAAACGGCGATGAAAAAGGCTGGTATTACGGCTGACTACCCTGTATATCTTGATCGTTTCCTGCACACGGCGCTGAAATGTGAAGCCGATGCCGTAAGCGATGGCAGACACGTATTTATACCGGCGGTCATGGAGCATATTGAACTGGCAGGGATTCACTCCGGAGATAGTGCCTGCGTCATTCCAAGCCGTCATATTGCCGGAGAAGCACTGAAGCAGATTCAGAAATATACGGAAAAAATAGCAGTGTCTTTCCACGTTATGGGGTTAATGAATATACGATATGCCATTGAAGATGACCAGGTATATGTCCTGGAAGTCAATCTGGGAGGGTCGCGTACGATGCCCCTGGTTTCCAAGCTATGCCATATCCCCTTGCCAGAACTGGCTGCAGAAATCATGACGCTGCCACTGACAGGGAAGGAATCGCCTGTTCCTTCGTTAACAGAAAGACATATTCCCTTTTATGGAGTTAAGGAATCCGTATTCCCGTTTGATATGTTCCCGGAAGTAGACCCCGTATTGGGACCGGAAATGCGTTCTACGGGTGAAGTATTGGGACTGGCAAAGACATCAGGTGAAGCGTTCTATAAGGCAGAAGAAGCGGCAGGGGGAACACTGCCTCTGGAAGGAGCTGTACTTATTTCCGTCAGTGATGCTGATAAACCCTATATCGCTGCAATTGCACAGGAATTCGCCGAAGATGATTTTGCTATCTATGCGACGGATAAGACATTTGAACTGCTGCAGGCGGCGTGTATCCCGGTCAAACGGGCGAACAAGTTGGGAGAAGGCAGCCCGAATATAGAAGACCTGATTGCCGATGGTACGGTTCAGATGGTAATCAATACGCCATCTGTGCGTAAAGATGCAGCTGATGATGATGGGGCCCTGCGTAAAGCAGCCGTCCGGGCTCATATTCCCTATGTGACTACCATTGTCGCGGCCAGAGCCAGCGTAGAAGGCATGCACCGCATGATTACTCATGGGCGCAGTCCCGTATTGTCATTGCAGGAATGGCAGCATACTATTACGGATAAGTGAAAAAAGAGGAAAATTTAATTATCAATTAAAGGAAGGGGCTGCTGTATTTTTCACGATACAGTGGCCTCTTTTGCTGTATAATGGCCTTGTCAGAGATAAATCAAAAGAAATGTCAAAAAAATTAGATTTTTTACTTGACATCGAACGAAGGATTTGGTAAGATATACAAGTCGTCGGGAGACAACAGAAACAAAGACGACGAGATGACCTTTGAAAACTGAACAATGCAACATACGAATGAACGCCAGAT
>NZ_ONTA01000213.1:0-6585 GCF_900320625.1 Megasphaera sp. DJF_B143 | reverse complement strand
CCGACAGGGAAATGACCAGCATGGAAAAAAAGAACACTCCCATATACAGGAAGAAAAAGCTCAGGACCCGGCTGATGATTTTCATGGAAACAGAAACACCGTCTATCTTCAGGCTGACGACCATCTGAGGATGAAGAGTGCGGCGCATTTCCCGGGCTGCCATGCGGAACAGGACGATGATACGCATGATGCGCAATCCCCCCGTAGCCGAACCGATACAGCCGCCGGCAAAGACGAGGAGGAATAAGACATAGCGGTCAAATCCGGGCCAGAGGGAAAACTGGGCCGACGCATAGCCGGTCGTGCTCAGAAAGGAAACGACGGCAAAGGTTCCGTAGCGAAGACTCTGCCAGAAATCGTAAACACCGCTGCGCCAGAGATGAAAGACGATGAGCGCACTGACGGCGCCCACGATGGCCAGGAACGTCCGCAATTCCGTATCCGAAAAGATAGACCGCAACTCCCGCCGGGACAGAGCCCTCCAGATGAGGAGAAAGTTGCAGCTGGCCAGGATCATCGATATCATAGCCGCTATTTCCAGGAACGAATTGTCATAGCCGGCGAAATCAAGCGATGTCGTACCGCCGCTTGTCGAAGCCGTGGTCATAGCCTGGTTGATGGCTTCGAACACATTCATCCCAGCCGCCAGATACAGCAGCGCAGAAATGATGGTGATCCCGGCATATATTTTACCGGTCTGCAGCGCCGCATTTCGCATACGGCTGATCATCGGGCTGAAGGCGATGCTCTGATGAGCCGACAAGGTCACGCCGAAACAGCCGCTGACCTGGGGTACTACCGTGACCAGCATGATGATGAAATTCAGGCCGCCCATCCATTCCATGAGACTGTGCCAGAACAGGAGGGAATGGGCTTCTGCCTGTCCAGCCGCCAGAAGGGAAATACCTGTCGTCGTATAGGCGGAAACGCTTTCAAAAAACGCATCGGCCGGCGTGAGCATTCCTGTCCATACGTACGGCATCATGCCGATCAGCCCCAGCAGGAACCAGATGGACAGCAGATACCATGCGCCTTCAGCCACACCGAGCTGTTTTTTATGCTGCTTCCCTGCTGTTTTTAGCAGCAGTCCCAGCACGAGCGTCACCGCCAGGGGTCCGGCAAAAGCCAGCACCGTATCTTCTCCCCAATACAGGGCACAGCCGAGCGGCAGTCCCAGGACGGCAGCATTCAATAAGGCTATCCGTCCCAGAAGAAACAGATAAAGCCGCATATTCATACTCAGTCCCTGCCTTTAAAATATTTCATGACTTTTTTAGAATGTTCTGTCTGGATGAACAAAATCGTCCGGTCGCCCGCCTGCAGTATAGAACTGCCATTCGGTATATGGGCCTGTCCGTCACGGACGTAGGCACAGACCAGGCATTCCCGGGGCAGCTGCACATCCATCAGGCGCTTACCGGCGACAGGAGCCCCTTCCTGGACGATGACTTCTACAGCTTCCGCCTTGGCTCCTTCCAGAAGAGAAACGGAAACGACGCCGCCGCGGCGGGCAAATGCCAGCACTTCGCTGGCGGACAGGAGCCGCGCCGAAAGGACGATATCGACGCCGACTTTCTGCATGAGATCGACATATTCGATGCGGGCCACACGGACGATGGTCTTTTTGGCGCCAAAATGCTTGGCAATGAGGGCCAGCATGAGATTCAGCTTGTCGTCGTCAGTCACACAGATGACCACATCGGCATCGGCAACGCCCTCCTGGACGAGCAGGTCGATATCCGTGCCATCCCCGCAGATGGCAATGCCTTCGTCCAGCTTATCTGCCACCATGCGGCACCGTTCCCGGTCCTGTTCGATGACCTTGACCCGGACACCCTGTTTATCCATCATGGGAGCCAGGAAACGGCCCGTCCGTCCGGCACCGATGATCATAGCCCGTTCGACTTTCTTCGTGCCGCTGGGAATGAAATTTTCACTGAATTTTTCAATGGCCTTGGGGTCCCCGATAAAATAGGCATTGTCGTGAGGCAGGAGGCAGTCATCGCCATGAGGGATAATCATGCGGTGATCGCGGAATATCATCCCCGCCAGGATGGACTTGGGCATCTGCAGATCTTTCAAGGGCACATTGGCCAGGTGGGAATGACGGCGCACCTTCGTTTCAAAGAGCCGGACCTTGCCATTGGCAAAGTCTTCGACATCGAGAGCGGCCGGCATCATGAGGATGCGGTCGATTTCACGGGCCGTAATCAATTCCGGGTTCAGCATGAGATCGATATCAAAATTTTCTTTCAGATAATCCTGGGCTTCCGACATGAACTGCATATCACGGATGCGGGCGGCCGTATAGCGTATGCCGTGTTTTTTTGCGAGAATACAGGAAACCATGTTGACTTCATCGATGGCCGTTACGGCGACGAGAATGTCCGAATTGCGGATATCCGGATCGTTCATGGTAATAGGGCTGGCGCCATTGGCCAGGATCGTCAGCACGTCGAGATTGTTTTTGACGGCTTCCAGCCGTTCTTCATTCTGATCGACGACGACGACGTCATATTGTTCATTAGATAACAGCTCGGCAATACTGTACCCCAGCTTACCGGCTCCGATTATTACAATACGCAAGATATGTCCCTCCCTTGATATCTGTATAGTATAGCATACCTCGCTGAATAAAGACAGCTTTCCCCCTTTCTCTATCTTTTTCTCTGACAATATGATAAAATGAGTTGTTTGTTATAGATTTTTTCCATCATTTCCTGCAAAAAGAGGTTTCATAATGGCCAATAAATTCGTATCAGGTACGCTGATCCTGACCCTTTCCGGTTTTGTCGTCAAGGCGATCGGCAGTATCAACTGGATCATCCTTTCCCGTATCCTTGGGGGCGAAGGTATCGGTATTTACCAGATGGCATTCCCTATTTATCTGCTCGCACTGGAAATATCCAGTGCCGGCATCCCCATCGCCATTTCCATCATCACCGCCGAAAAAGCGGCCCGTGAGGACTATAACGGCGCCCAGCGCATCTTTCGCGTTTCCCTGACTATGCTCTGTTCGACGGCTCTGTTTCTCAGCGTCCTCGTCTTCTTCGGCTCGCGGTTCCTCATCGATTATCACATCATCCGTGAAAGCCGTGCCTATTATTCACTCATCGCCCTGGCTCCGGCCATCTTCTTTACGACCATCATTGCCGGCTACCGCGGATATCTCCAGGGCTGGCAGCAGATGACGCCGACGGCATTATCGCAGATTGTCGAACAGCTCGTCCGCGTCGTAGTCATGCTCGGTTTTGCCGCACTGCTGCTTCCCTACGGGCTCGATTATGCCGCCGGCGGTGCCAGTCTCGGTGCCGGTGCCGGCGGGGTAGCTGCCTGGCTGGTGCTTATCTACTACTATCATAAACTGAAGCGCCATCTGCCAACAGACGGCCCCGTCTTTCCCAAAGAAAGCATCCGCCACATCCTGAAGCGGCTCATCGTCCTGGCCGTTCCCATTTCCCTGGCCAGCATCATGCTCCCGGTCGTCTCCAACCTGGACCTTTTAATCGTACCGCGCCGTCTGGAAGTAGCCGGATACCCGACCCATCAGGCAACGGAATTATTCGGGTACCTCACGGGCATGTCCGTACCGCTCATCAATCTGGCTACGATTCTCACGGCGGCCATGGCCATGAGTCTCGTACCGGCTATCAGCCACAGCTTCACTCTCGGCGATACGAAGGAAATTTACAATAAAACGTCTGGCGCCATGCGCATCGCCCTCCTGGTCACCATCCCCTTTTCGGTCATGCTCTACGTGCTGGCCGAACCGGTCGTTACCTTTATCTACAATGCTCCGGCCGCGACCGACGCTACCCGGGCCGTTGCCATCGCCATTTGTTTTCTGGGGCTTCATCAGATTACGACGGCCATCCTGCAGGGCCTCAAAAAGCCAAAAATCCCGGTTATCAATATGGGAGTCGCCTGCCTGGTCAAAGTGGCCTGCAACTGGTTCCTGGTTGCCATTCCGGCTCTGGGCATCACCGGTGCTTCTTACGCTACCGTCGCCGATATCGGCGTAGCCGCTGCCCTGAATCTGGTCTTCATCTATCGCAAGACCGGTTATATCATCGATGTGAAAACAGTCGTGCGCAACGTCGTCTGCGCCGCTATCATGGGCGTTGCCATGTATTTTCTCTACGGTGCCATCGGGCATATCGGTCTGTTCCTCAGCCTTGCGGCCACGACCGTCGTCGGATCTGCCATCTACATCGGCCTCATGGCCGTATCGGGCGGCGTCACCCGTGCCGACGCCCAGCGGCTGCCGTTTTTTGGCCGTTTCTTCTGATTTCTCATGACCTGTACCATCCAAGAGCCCTCATAGAGCGGCTCTTTTTTTGTATATGCATGAGATGCATTTACCGGTAAAATATGGTACTATAATAGGTAATTGAAATCTAACCCATGTACCAGGGAGGTTTATCTCATGCTGAAAATAGCACTCGCCCAGCTGAACGTCCATCCCGGTGACCCGCGACGGAACGTACAGTCTATGGAACGCTGCATATCCCAGGCAAAAGAGCAGCACTGCCACATCATCGTATTTCCGGAATTGTCGATTCCGGGATATCTCATCGGAGATATTTGGGACCAGCCGGATTATATCCGGGAATGTGTCCGCTTCGGGGAACGGATCCGTGCCCTGTCCGATAGGATCACCATTTTCTTCGGCAATGTCGCCTGCGATGAAACCCGTCTCAATCCCGATGGACGGCAGCGTAAATATAACGCATTGTTTGTAGCGCAGAATGGCCAATTCATCGGTCCGGAACGGTCCCCCTATCCTTACTACATCAAGACACTGATGCCTAATTACCGCGAGTTCAGCGACACCCGGTATTTTACCTCACTACTGCAGGTGTCCCAGGAACGGCACCTCTTCCCGGAAGATTTGATTTCACCGATTACCCTGACCTTCTCCGGCGGTCAGACGCTCCGGGTCGGTCCGCTCATCTGTGAAGACAGCTGGGATGATAACTACCCCTTCAAACCCATGCAGTATCTCCACGACAACTATCCTCTGGATGTATTCATCAATATTTCTAATTCTCCTTTTACCCTCGGCAAGACCCAGCGCCGTCACCGTCTGTTCGGCAAATCCATCGGCCAGTTCAACGTACCGGCCCTGTATGTCAATTGCACGGGCATCCAGAATAACGGCAAAAATATCTATACCTTCGACGGGGCCAGCGGGGCCTATGGCAAAGACGGATCCCTCCATTATGAATGCCCCCTCTTTCATGAAGAACTGGCAATTCTCGATTTCGACGAAACGTCTCATACGTTCGTCAGCCCGCAGAAGCAGAACCCTCAGGAAGAAGAAGTGGCCGACATCTGTCACAGCCTTCAGTACGGCATCCGGTCTTTCATGGAAAATGCCGGCCTCAGCAAGGTCGTACTCGGCGTCTCCGGTGGCATCGATTCGGCAGTCAATGCCGCCTTATACGCTTCCATTCTCCCCAAAGAAAATATTCTCCTCGTCAACATGCCCAGTGTCTACAACTCGTCTATGACCAAAGACCTGGCACAGCAGCTGGCAGATCATATCGGCTGCTACTACACAGTCATACCCGTCCAGGACAGTCTGGAACTGACGCGGAAACAATTCCGGGAAGCACCACTCCTGCAGAATGGCGAAGAAAAAGGCCATCTGGCACTCACCAGTTTCATCGAAGAAAATATCCAGGCCCGGGACCGTTCCAGCCGTATCCTGGCGGCGGCAGCGGCGGCTTTCGGCGGTGTCTTTACGTGCAACGCCAATAAAGCCGAATCATCTGTCGGCTATGCGACACTCTATGGCGACCATGCCGGTTTCCTGGCCGCAACAGCCGATTTATGGAAACATCAGGTTTATGCACTCGCCCGGTATCTGAACGATGTCGTATTCCAGCGGGAAGTCGTTCCCCAGGGCAGCATCGATATCGTTCCCAGTGCGGAATTATCGGCCAGCCAGGACATCACCAAAGGCCAGGGGGACCCCATCGTCTATCCCTATCACGATTACCTGTTCCGCGCCATGGTCGAACGGTGGCAGCGGGTCACACCGGAAACCATCCTCACCTGGTATGCCGAAGGGACACTGGAAAAGCAGATTGGCTGCTCCGTCAACGTCCGGGATGTCTTCCCTACGGCCAAAGCCTTTATCGACGACCTGGAACGGTGGTGGCGCCTCCTGTCGGGCTTTGCCGTGGCAAAACGGATCCAGAGCCCGCCTGTCCTTTCCATCAGCCGACGCTCCTTTGGCTACGACCTGCGGGAAGCCCAGCTGAAACCGTATTACACGACACGATATGAAGAACTGAAACAAACGTTGCTGAACCAGTAACTAAACCGGTATAAAACAAGGGACTGTCTCATGATGACATAAGCCTTTATGAGACAGTCCCTTGCTCTTTATATTTTATAGCAGTCTGTAGTTTTTAGAATTTTTAAATGTTCAGGCAACATCTGCAAACTATAAACTTAAAACTTAAAAAGGAGCTGTCTTCATGGGACAGCTCCTTTTTTACATGGTGTCAGTGAACCTTCACGGAATCATACATCCTGTATCCGCTGTACACCCTGATTCTTCTTTTTCGAACGATG
>NZ_ONTA01000295.1:0-2043 GCF_900320625.1 Megasphaera sp. DJF_B143 | reverse complement strand
CTGGTGCCGTGCCGTCGTCTACATCCTCGATGGTCATATCCTGTCTCCCGACTGCGACCTTACGTGTGAAACAGAAGAAGGAAAAACCTTCTTCCTCCATCAGTAGGAAGAGATTATTTGCAGGGGAAGCTGTCAGCTATGCTGACTGAGGGGGCTTTGCTTATATTCAGAGTTTTTATACGTTGAGTCCGTTTTCTACCGTGGCAGTTGGTATTGTATGCCAGTTGCCGCGGTATTTTTATTTCCTTATGATGATATGGCGTACGTATTTACAAATTTTTGTGGAATGATGAGTAAAATAGTATTATAATAAATAGAGAATAACTGTAGTAAAAACATGGGAAATATGATAAAATATAATAACTATGCGATAAAGTGTATTGGAGGTGCATTATGGCAACAGTTCAGGAAAAGATTGAGCTCCTGCATCAGAAGCTTGATACGATAGAAATGGGCGGCGGCCAGCAGAAAATTGATAAACAGCATGAAAAAGGGAAGATGACAGCCCGGGAACGGCTGCATATGCTTTTTGACGAAGGCAGTTTTACCGAAATCAGCCAGTTTATCCATCACCGCTGCACCAATTTTGGCATGGAAAAGAAGGAAATCCCCGGCGACGGCGTCGTCACGGGATACGGCAATGTCAATGGCCGCCTCGTCTTTGCCTATGCAGAAGATTTTACCGTCGAAGGCGGGTCTCTCGGTGAAATGCATGCCCACAAGATTTGCCAGGTACAGGAAATGGCTCTCAAAATGGGAGCTCCCATTGTCGGTATCAATGATTCCGGCGGTGCCCGCATCCAAGAAGGCGTCGATGCCCTTTCCGGATTTGGCCGCATCTTTATGAATAATACCAAGGCGTCCGGAGTCATTCCCCAGATTTCTGTCATCATGGGACCCTGTGCCGGCGGTGCCGTCTACAGTCCGGCCCTGACCGATTTCATCTACATGGTCAAGAACACGAGCAACATGTTCATTACGGGGCCGAAGGTCATCAAGTCGGTCACTATGGAAGAAGTGACGGCAGAAGACCTGGGGGGTGCCGTAGCGCACAATACCATTTCCGGCGTAGCGCATTTTGCCTGCGAAAACGAAACGGAGTGCATCCAGCAGATTAAATACCTGCTCGATTTCCTGCCCAGCAATAATATGGAAGAAGCTCCCGTATACGATTCGTCCGATGATCCCGGACGGATGGATGAATCCCTTGATTCCGTCATTCCCGACAGCGATAACGTAGCTTACGATATGGTCGATGTCATCAAATCCTGCGTCGATAACGGGGAAATCTATCAGGTGCTGGAAAACTATGCCATGAACATGATTACCTGCTTTGCCCGTTTCGACGGCCAGAGCGTGGGTATCATTGCCAATCAGCCTAAATTCCTAGCCGGCTGCCTCGACATCAATGCGTCCGACAAGGCTGCCCGCTTCATCCGCTTCTGCGATGCCTTCAATATCCCTGTCGTCACCTTCGTGGACGTACCAGGATTCCTGCCGGGCATCAATCAGGAACACGGCGGCATCATCCGCCACGGTGCCAAACTGCTCTACGCATACTGCGAAGCGACGGTTCCCAAAGTGACAGTCGTCACGCGCAAAGCCTACGGTGGTGCCTACATCGGTATGTGCTGCCGCCAGCTCGGTGCCGACATGGTATTTGCCTGGCCGACAGCGGAAATCGCCGTCATGGGGCCCGATGGAGCGGCTGATATCATTTTCAAACGCGATCCCGACAAGGACGCCAAGAAACAGGAATATATCAAGGAATTCCTGACACCGTACAAAGCGGCGGAACACGGCTATGTCGATTGCGTCATCGATCCGAAAGAAACGCGTCCGCGCATCATCAATGCCCTGGCTATGCTCTACAGCAAGCGGGAAGACCGGCCGCAGAAGAAACACGGTAATATTCCGTTATAAGGGGGAATCAGGTCATGGAAGAAACATCAGCCATTTCGATGGAACTCGTATTAGCGGCCCTGATTGCCCTGGCTGTGCTGCTCCTGCTCGGCTGGTATATTTTAAACAGCAAGATTCAAT
>NZ_ONTA01000215.1:0-2417 GCF_900320625.1 Megasphaera sp. DJF_B143 | reverse complement strand
GGAGGAAATACACATGCACGAATTTGTCATTCTGGCCGATGATTTTACCGGAGCCAACGACACAGGAGTACAGGTTGCCAAACGAGGACTCCCCGTTTCCGTCATACTCCGTGCCGAAGACATCCGACCGGGATCTGAAAGCATTGTCATTGATAGTGAAAGCCGCGTTATCAGTGGAACCGATGCCTATAAACGGGTTTATGCCATGGCCTCAGCAGTAGAACAGACTGGCAGCTGCCGCTTTTTGTATAAAAAAGTGGATTCTACACTGCGCGGTAATATCACGGCAGAAATCAAAGCCGTCATTGCCGCCTGCCAACCAGATATTATCGTCTTTGCTCCATCGCTGCCATCACAGGGCCGGACCGTACAGGACGGACGCCTCCACGTACACGGCGTTCCTCTGATGGAAACGGAAATTGCCTGTGATCCCCGCAATCCGCTGAAAACAGATACGTTATCCGAACTACTCAGTCCCTGTCTGGATACGCCTATACATAGAGAAATACCAAAATCCGATTGGGAACCGGGCGGTTATATCTTTGATGCCAGAACGGATGACGACCTGTATGCCATTGCCCGTCAGGGACTGGCCCAGAAACAGAAGATTCTCTGGATTGGTTCGGCCGGCCTTGCCAATGCCCTTCTCCAGATCTGCTATGCCCCCTGTCCGGCCCTGGCTATCGTCGGCAGTGTCAGCACCCGCACGATGGAACAGCTGGCCTTTTGTCAGAAACAGGGCGCTGTCATCCACAAGCTTCCCATGGAGCAGCTCTATGAAGGGGCTTCCCTTGCACCGTATATTCACGCAGCCATTGCTTCCCTTGACGAAGGAACGGATGTCCTGGTTACGGCAGCGGCAACACGGGAAGACTATGAAACCTTTCTGGACTATGGAAAGGAACGCAGTATTTCTTCAGACGAACTGGCCGCATTTACCAAACGCATTCTCAGCCAGACCGCCATGGCTATCACTGCCCACAGTTCCCTTTGTGGGCTCTTTCTCACAGGCGGTGACACGGCCATCGCCGTCGTTGAACAACTCCAGGCCTGCGGATTCCAGATTGAACGGGAAATCCTTCCCGGATTTGTACAAGGGCGCCTTCTCGAAGGGGTCTGCCCACAGTTGCCTGTAGTGACCAAAGCCGGAGCCTTTGGAGATGCACCGGATATATGGAAAGCACTTAAGTGTTTGAAAAAAATTCCCCGCAACGCATAGGCGGAGAAACAGGAGGAAATCATATGAATCAATTTGTCGGTATTACTATGGGGGATCCCGCCGGAATCGGCCCGGAAGTATCGTTGAAAGCCATTGACGCCAGGCCGGAATATCAGGAATCCGTCCTGATTTACGGAAGTTACGGCGTGCTTCAGTATTATCATCAGTTACTTCACCTCAAAACACCACTATCTGTCATTTCATCGCCATCCGAATTCCAGCCCGGCCATATCAATATTATTTCCGTCGTCGATCTGGAAATAGGAAAAGATATTGAAATCGGAAAGGTATCGCCCGTTGCTGGTGATGCTGCCTATCAGTACATTGCCCGCGCCATTCACGATGCAATGGAAGGTCAGATACAGGTCGTAACGACGGCACCACTTAATAAGGAAGCTCTGCATAAAGGAGGGCACAATTTTGACGGGCATACGGAAATTTTCGCTACCCTTACGGGGACGAAACACTATACGATGATGCTCTGGAGTCAGAATATGTCTGTCGTACACGTTTCTACTCACTGTTCTCTTCGTGAAGCCTGCGACCGTGCCAAAAAGGTACGTGTTCTGGAATGTATCCACCTCGCCCATAATGCCATGAAACGTCTGGGCCTGGACAATCCTCATATCGCTGTCGCCGGCCTCAATCCGCACAGTGGGGAACATGGGCTGTTTGGCCGGGAAGAAATAGAAGAAATCATCCCGGCTATCGGGGAAGCCCGGGCAGAAGGACTGTACGTTGACGGACCGGTACCGCCTGATACGGTCTTCCTGAAAGCGTATAAAGGAATATACGATATCGTCGTGGCCATGTACCATGACCAGGGTCACATCCCCATGAAAATGATGGCTTTCGATACGGGAGTCAACGTCACACTGGGACTGCCTATTATCCGTACTTCCGTAGACCACGGTACGGCCTTTGACATAGCCGGCAAGGGAATTGCCAAAGAAGACAGCATGTTCAGTGCCGTTGACCTGGGAATCCGCTTCGCTAAAGGAAGATTGCAGTCAGCGTCTATCCACTAGCAGGCAGCCATCTAATGAACAGGACACCAGCCGTATTGGGCTGGTGTCCTGTTTTCTTCACTTCCCACTAATCACTAACCACAAAAAAAAAGCACTAGCATAAGCTAGTGCTTTTTCCCACAATCAGCGGCTTCCTATCCTCCCAGGGGGCTTCCCCCCAAGTACTTTCG
>NZ_ONTA01000216.1:0-5947 GCF_900320625.1 Megasphaera sp. DJF_B143 | reverse complement strand
CGTCGTCAGGGAATCGATGTCCACAGGAGTTACATCGGTTTGGAATAATTGCGACTGTCCAAGATGGCGGAACGATTCATATGGCGTATGCCGGACCATTGTATTGTCTGTAAAGACGGCCCAGGGAAGATGGCGCCGTTCCAGTTCGTGGAGAAGGGCCCGGCAGTTGGCGATGGGCAGACCATTCATTTCTATGAGCGTATTATCTATGGTGAGACTATTGCCACCATCACTGACGAGCGATGTGATTCCATACCGACTGGCTGTACGGAAGCCATCACATTGTAATCTGCCCGTAGCAATAGCTACACTGTGTCCGAGCTGGCGCAGGCGGTTCAGACAGTATACCGTATCTGCCGGGATGATTTGTGATATATCAAGTCCCAGGGTACGGTCGATATCAAAAAAGAAATATTTTTTCCTCATGATACAATCCTTTCTATAAAAGAAATATCAAGTAACATTATACGGAGAAACAACGGAATATTCAATTAGTAATCCGTATCATGCACCCGTTTTGGTCAGATATATGGTAAATTATATGTCAAGTCTTGATTTTTTCTATGTATTTGATTATACTAAATGCAAGAGAAAACCCTACTGTGTTCGTAAAATGATCTCGTGTTTTGAACCAACATCTTTTACATTGGGAGTCCGGGCTCTATGGCTGCCAGGCAATGCCTTCACTGGACTGTCGAACTCCATAGGAGGACACCCACCTGCTCAGGCAGGCTCAAAACTTGGTTTATAAACGGCATGGTGGGGCTTCTTTTTCTGTATAATTCATTGTGAAGATTGAGTGCCGCTAAGTTATCTTGGCGGCTTTCTATTTACAGCAGGTGAGAACAAATGAACGGAGACGATTTATTTTCTCTGGCAGCGGAAGAACAGCAGTCTCTCCTGGCCCCTCTTGCCGTGCGTATGCGGCCGGAAACACTGGATGAAATCTGCGGGCAGGATACGCTGATCGGCCCGGGCAGTTTCCTCCGGGCCATGATTGAAAAAGATATGCTGCCCAGTCTTCTCTTTTACGGGCCTTCCGGTGTTGGAAAAACGACGCTGGCCCATGTGATAGCTCAGGCGACGCATAGCCGGTTTGTCAAAGTCAATGCTGTTACGGCGGGGACGGCTGAATTGCGCAAGGTCATACAGGAAGCCAGAGATGCCATACAGATGTATCAGAAGCGGACTATCCTTTTCATTGATGAAATACACCGCTTCAATAAAAGCCAGCAGGACGTGCTTTTGCCATATGTAGAAGACGGCACGGTCATTCTTATCGGGGCTACGACAGAAAACCCGTATTTCGAAGTGAACCGGCCGCTTTTGTCGCGTCTGCGTGTCCTCACGTTTTCACCTTTGGGCAGAGAGGATATTGCCAGGATATTGATGCGGGCTCTGACGGACCAGGAAAAGGGCCTGGGCAGTCTGCATATACAGGCTGATGCAGGTGTCTTACAGCTTCTGGCGGATGGGGCAGACTGCGATGCCCGGGCCGGACTGAATCTCCTGGAACAGGCCTGTATGCTCGTTCCCGAAGGTGGCAGACTAAAAAAAGAGACGGTAGAAAAAGTTATGGGTCATGCACTGTATACGTATGACAAACAAGGTGATGCCCATTATGATACGATTTCTGCCTTTATCAAGAGCATGCGCGGTTCTGACCCCGATGCGGCCCTTCATTATCTGGCCCGCATGATAGAAGCGGGAGAACAGCCTTCTTTTATTGCCCGGCGTCTGGTCATCTGTGCGGCTGAAGACGTAGGCCTGGCAGACCCGCAGGCACTAGTAGTAGCCAACGCGGCTGCCCAGGCGGTAGAACTTGTCGGCTGGCCGGAAGGACGGATTATTTTGTCAGAAGCTGTCATTTACGTATCCTGCGCGCCCAAGAGCAATAGCGCTTATATGGCGATAGACCGGGCATTGCATGATGTGCGGCGGGGCGGATGTGGAGAAATCCCGGCATGGCTCCGCGATGCTCATTATCAGGGAGCTTCTTCTCTGGGACATGGAGCGGGGTATAAATATCCCCATGATTATCCCGGTGGCTGGGTACGGCAGCAGTATCTGCCGGATCCACTCAAAGACCGGCAGTATTATGAAGCAACGAATCACGGAAAAGAAGATGTCATGGCGGAAAAATGGCATAAACGCCGTAGCTGTGATAAATAAGTCAGAATGCATATATGGTTTGGAAGGTGAAAGGTTTGGCACAAGGGAAAACAAGACGCGTGACAAAATCCCGGCCCCGTAAGGCATCGGGAAAGGGTGTGCGCCGTACAACGAAAAAAAAGGATACAGAACCGTCACTGCTGAAATATGAGATTATTGGCATCGTCCTTTTGTGCTGCGGTATTTTTATGACCGTTGGTATTGTCGGTATTGATACAGGCAGTGCAGGCCATAGTATTGATGGTATCCTGTCCTATATATTTGGCATCGGACGGATTGTTTTTACCCTGTCTATGGTGATTCTGGGGTTGAAATATATCATTTTACGCAAGGCATGGCCCCTTACGAAGAACTGGCTGGCAGGTACGGTACTCTTTGTGTTGTTCCTGGGCCTTATCCACCTGTTATTTATTCCCCAGGGGGCAGAATTCATGCCGGCCATGCTGCGCGTCGGAGGCGGTGCGGCCGGTGCTGCCGTCGCCTCGCTGCTGCGTTCCTTTCTCGGCGAATTTGGCGCCGTTCTGGTCGTTGTGGCCTTAGGGATAGTGACTCTGCTCGTATGGAAAAAATGGTCTATTTCCCGCCCCGTAGCCATCGTTTCGGACAAGGCATCAGAAGAGGTGTCCCGCGTATCCGATAAGGCCGTAGAGGGATTGCAGGAAGCATCCCGTTCTATGCAGCAGTGGCATGAACATCATCATATCTTTGATCTGGAAAAAGAAGAGCAGGAAGAACAGGCGGAAGCGGTAGGAACGGCCCGGACTGACAGGGACGTTCCCGTGGCAGAGGCAGAACCGGTGCCGGCTTTGGAATCCCGTGAGGAAGATAGTCTGCTTCACGGCCCGCGTGTGGATTTTACATCGGAAAAAAGAGATGGATTACTAGAAAACGAAGAATGTATACCAGATCTGACAGAAGAACTGGATATATCACCTGTTTCGGCGGCTCCGGCCGTGCTGCCGCCGGAAGGACGACAGGATGACGACTATGATGACGGACTGCCAGATACGGAGAAACAGCAGGAAGAAGGACAGCCGATGGAACAGCCTGTCCGGGATGTACTGCAGGAAGAACTGGCCGACTTGAAGCCAGTCGAAATCGATGCCCAGTCTACGGCCGTCGATGTGGCGCCCCAGGGGCATTCGGCCGTACCGGTGGCCAAAGGAGAAAATACATACCGCCTGCCGCCGGTGAGCCTGCTCAAACCGGGAAAACCCCTGGCAGAAGGACTGAGTGAAGAAGCCCGTCAGAATGCCGTCATTTTGCAGGAAACACTGAAAAGTTTCAACATTGAAGCCAAAGTGACAAATGCCAGTCAGGGCCCTTCTGTCACCCGTTATGAACTGGAACCGGCAGCTGGGGTGCGCGTGAGCCGGATTGTCGGTCTGGCCGATGACATTGCCCTGAATCTGGCGGCGACACAAGTTTTTATCGAAGCGCCTATTCCCGGGAAGGCTGCCGTGGGCATTGAAGTGCCGAATAAGACCCGTACGGGGGTCAATCTGCGCGATGTCCTCGATACAGATGAATTTAAAAATGCTGCCAGCGGCGTGCCTGTAAGCCTGGGCAAGGATATTGCCGGGAATCCCGTCATTGCCGATCTGACCAAGATGCCTCATCTTCTGGTCGCCGGTACGACCGGGTCCGGCAAGAGTGTCTGCATCAACACGTTTATTGCCAGTATCCTGTTTAAGCAACGACCGGAAGATGTCAAACTGGTACTGATTGACCCGAAGGTTGTCGAATTATCCGTATACAATGGCATTCCCCATTTGATGACTCCTGTCGTTACCGATCCTAAAAAAGCAGCTAATGCGCTGCGCTGGGCTGTACGGGAAATGGATGATCGTTATAAGCGGTTCTCCCAGGGATTTGCCCGGGATATCAAAAGCTTCAATGAAAAGTATCCTGATGAAGCCATGCCATATGTCGTCATTATCATTGACGAAATGGCCGATCTCATGATGGCGGCCTCCAGTGATGTAGAAGATTCTATCTGTCGTCTGGCGCAGAAGGCCCGTGCCTGCGGTATGCACTTGGTACTGGCTACGCAGCGTCCTTCTGTTGATGTCATTACCGGCCTCATTAAGGCTAATATTCCGAGCCGCATTGCTTTCCGCGTTTCCAGCCAGACCGACTCCCGTACTATCCTGGATATGGGTGGTGCCGAAAAGCTGATTGGCAACGGCGATATGTTTTATTTTCCGACGGGTGCCCCAAAACCCATCCGCGTGCAGGGAGCATTTATTTCCGATGCGGAAATCGAACAACTCGTTACGTTCATAAAAAATCAGAACACGACAGAACCGAAATACGATGAATCCATTCAGCAGTCCGCCGGTGAAAGCAGTGGAGATACGGCCGGATTTTTTGAAGATGAGCTGATGCCCCAGGCCATCGACATGGTCCTGGAAACGGGACAGGCATCTTCTTCCATGCTGCAGCGGCGTTTCCGTGTCGGATTTACCCGGGCGGCCCGCATGATTGATACAATGGAAGCCATGGGAATTGTCGGGCCGAATGAAGGAAATAAGAAACCGCGGGAAATCATCATGTCACCGGCGGAAGTACAGGCAAAATTCTTCCATAAAGACACGTGATATCATTTTTCCGGGGAATAGTATATAATTAACTATGTATGCATGGGCATATTCATATAAGGAGGCGGTTCTTTGTCTTCTATCGGCAGAGTATTACAACAGGAAAGGGAACAGCAGGGGCGTACGCTGAAAGAAGTGTCCGATGCTGTCAATATAAAAGAAGACTATCTGGATGCCCTGGAAAAGGAAGATTTTGATGTCATCCCTGGTGCCGTATTTGTCAAGGGATTTATCCGGACGTATGCGGAATATCTGGGACTGGATGGAGCCGGACTGGTCACAGCGTATAAAGAAGAGGTCCTGGCGAGGAAACCCAGGCCGGAAGTGCGCCCTGTGGCACAGAGCCCGGAACGGGCAGGAAGGGAAAAGCGGCAGAAGGAACGGAACCGTCAGAGCAAGTGGCAGGGGATAACCATTTTGTCGGGAATTATTTTATTTCTGCTGCTCATTATCTGGTTACTTTTGTAAAAGAGGCAATATATGAACGAGGAATTTCTGGTGACCAGCAGGGCCGATATGGAACGGCGCGGCTGGAATCAATTGGATTTTGTATATATCAATGGCGATGCCTATGTGGATCATCCCGGTTTCGCCGCTGCTGTTATCGGCAGGGTACTGGAGAGCCGCGGGTATCGCGTAGGCATCATTTCCCAACCGGACTGGCATAGTGCAGAACCATTCAAAGCACTGGGACGGCCCCGGCTGGGAGCGCTGATTACGGCGGGCAATCTCGATTCCATGCTCAATGAAAAAACAGCGGCAAAAAAATTTCGCAGCACCGATAATTATTCACCGGGCGGTATAGCCGGGAAAAGGCCTGAACGGGCCACTATCGTATATGCCAACCGGATGCGCGAGGCTTATAAAGATGTCCCCATCATCATCGGAGGCATTGAGGCCAGCATGCGCCGGTTTGCCCATTATGATTACTGGTCTGACAAAGTACGTCATTCCATACTGCTGGACAGCAAGGCCGATATCCTGAGCTATGGCATGGGCGAACGCTCCGTCGTAGAAATTGCCGATGCCCTGGCAGAAGGGAAGTCTGTGGCAGAAATGTATCATATCCGCGGCATCTGCTATGTGGCCAGCCGGCCGCCTATATCGGAAAAAACCGTGCTTTGCCCGTCCTATGAAGAAGTAAAGGCTGATAAAAAGGCCTTTGCCAGAGCTTT